>JAKBFV010000025.1 GCA_021833365.1 Pseudomonadota bacterium
GCAGCCGGCCCTACCTGCAATGGCTGGTGGTGATCGACGCCGTCGCCGGCAGTATCGGCGTCGAGGTCTTCGCCAACATGGCGCCACCGCCGATCAGTCATTTCTACCAGGGCGGCATCCTGCTCGTTATGCTGTTGATCTTCGTCCTCTGCCGTCTGCAATTCCGTTTCGGCCTGATGGTCGCCTTATTCATCGTTGGCATCTGCCAGCCCTTCATCCTGCAATCGACCTCCCTCCTGTCGATCATTGGCCGTGAGATCATCCTCCTCCTCGGCCTGTTGCTCAGCCTGCCCGGCAGCTTTCTTATCGAACGTTCCTTGCGTCAGAATTATCTGCAGGTGCGCCTTTTGTCCCTGCAGAACCGCGAAGTCGAGGAGGCGAATCGCCAGCTGCAGTATCTCACAGCCATCGATGGTCTGACCCTCATCGCCAACCGCCGCACACTCGACAGCACCCTGGCGACCGAGTGGGTGCGAGCGCAACGCAAGCAGCAGAGTCTCAGCCTGCTGATGATCGACGTCGATCACTTCAAACGCTTCAACGACACCTTCGGCCATCCCGCCGGCGATAGCTGCCTGCGTCAAGTCGCCGAGACCCTGCGCAGCCATGTCCGCCGCCCCGGTGACCTGGCGGCACGCTATGGCGGTGAGGAGTTCGCCGTCGTCCTCAGCGGCACCGATGCCAACGACGCCCTGCTCATCGCCGAGAACATCCGCATGGAGATCCTCTCCCTCAGCATCCCGCACCCGGAGAGCAACCATGGCCACGTCACCGTCAGTATCGGCTGCGCCACCCTGGTACCCGAACGCAGTGGCTCGCCGTCTCTGCTCTACGAGCGTGCCGATCAGGCGCTCTACCGCAGCAAGCGCAGCGGCCGTAATCGTGTCATGGCCTGGAGTCCGGAAACATGACTGACGCCGAAACCCTGTCGCGCCTGCGCGCCCTCCTCCGCCAACTGCGCTCATCGCCGTGGCGCCTGAGCTTCCCCGACGCCGACGAACGTATTTTTCAGGCCGACTACAACCAGCGTTACCAATTACACATCCAGATGGCGGGTCTGCTCGGCCTGATCACCCTGCTCCTGCCCATCCCCGGCAATTACTGGCTGACGCCGCAGCTTTATATCCCAACCTTACGCGTCAGTGTCGGCTCTGCCATCCTGCTCATGCTCAGTCTCGCCTACTCGACCAGTGAGCATGCGCGTCCACGCCAGCAGGTGCTCATCCTGATCAACACCGTCGTCGCCTACGCCACCACCTTGCTGCTCGCTGAACTGCAGGTCGCTCCCCTCAACGACTACTACGCCGTCGGCAGCGTCCTGGTGATCATGGGCGGCTTCGTCGTTTCACGCCTGCTCTTTTCCTGGGGCCTGCTCACCGCGGCGGCACTGTGTGTCATCCTCGCCAGCCACTTGCTGCGCACGCACGCCGATATCGAGATGATCACCATCCAGTGTTTCGTCCTCTGCCTGGCGCTGAGCTTCGCCCTGCCCGGCACCTTTCTCATCGAGCGTTCCTTGCGCATGAATCATCTACAGGGACGCCTGCTCGATCTCGAGCAGAGTGATCTGCGCCAGGCACACCTACATCTCGAGATCCTCACCGCCACCGACGGCCTCACCCACATCGCCAACCGCCGCAGTTTCGACAACGCTCTGGCGCAGGAGTGGTCGCGCCAGATGCGCAGCGAAATGCCATTGAGCCTGCTGATGGTCGACGTCGATCACTTCAAGTCCTACAACGACCGCCTCGGTCATCCTATGGGCGACGAATGCCTGCGCCGCATCGCCGAACAACTCGCCGCTTACGCGCAGCGGCCCGGCGACCTGGCGGCGCGCTACGGCGGGGAGGAATTCGCCCTCATCCTGCCCGGCACGGCGCCGGAGGCGGCCCTGCAGATCGGCGAGAAACTGCGCCTGAGCATCCAGACCCTGGCCATCGCCCATCCCGATCAAGCCTATGTCAGCGTCAGCATCGGCGTCGCCACCATGATCCCCCTGCCGGGCATCACCGCCGAACAGCTGGTGCTGCGCGCCGATGAGGCGCTCTATCAGGCCAAGTCACAGGGCCGCGATCGCGTCGTGACCTATCGTTTCAATGACGCGGCAGAGGCAACACCCCCACCCGGTCATTCTCCAGAGAGCCGATGATCAGACGATCATGATCAGGCAGCGCCGAGGTGATCATGCGCAGATGATCGCCCTGCGCGTCGCGATGCAGATGGAGCAGGTGTCCCTGCGCATCGAGTTCAGCGAGCAGCCCGACGTGTGCCGGACCCGGCCGCAGCCAGGCCGGCAGCAGCGCCGTACGCTCACGCAGCCAGCGGCTCGCCATCATCAGGTCGATGTCGAAGCGGCGCGGCGTCGGCAAAGCCACCCAGACGTGACCAGCGGCGTCGACGTCGATGTTGTCGGGGATGCCGGGCAGGTTGTCGGCAAAGATGTCGCTCTGTCCAGCCATCGGCCCTTGCAGCCAATAGCGGCGGATACGATAGCGAAAACTCTCCACCACCAGAACGGCGCGACCATCCGGCGTCACCGCCACGCCATTGGCAAAATACAGGCCGCGCAGCAAGGTGCGCGTCTGACCTGTCTTGGGGTCGTAGACGAGGAGACGGCCGTAGGGATGGCCTTCGAGCAGATCCATCATGTAGTCGGGTTGATGCCAGCGACTGCTGGCATCGGAGAAGTAGACGCGGCCATCGGCGGCGACATCGAGGTCATCGGTAAAGCCGAAAGGCAGACCCTCGGCGGCATGACTGAGCACCTCGACGCGGCCATCGAGGCCGACACGCAACAGGCCACGCCAGGCGTCGCAGACGATGAGATGGCGGGGATCGGCGAGGATCAGCCCGAGAGGCCGCCCGCCGGTCCGCGCCAGGGTCTGCACATGCTGTCCATCCAGCCTGACGATGCGACCATCGGCCAGTCCGGTGTAGACGCGCCCACGCGCGTCGACGGCGACGTCCTCAGGACCACGGATCTCCCCGCGTCCCCAGAGCGCCGCCGTCCCCAGGTCATCGATGAAGTGTAAAGGCGGCAAAGACGCCGGCTGCCAGGCCTGGGCGTGAAAGGGCGCCGGCCAGAGCAGCAGGGCGAGGACAGCGAGGGCGAGGACGCCGGCGCCGAGGCGCAGGATACCGGGCCGCTGCATGATCAATCCTGCAGGCCGAGCACGTCGCGCATGTCATATTGACCGGGCGCGCGGCCTTGCAGCCAGAGAGCGGCGCGCACGGCACCGTGCGCAAAATTCATGCGACTGGTGGCGACGTGGCGGATCTCCAGACGTTCGCCATCGCCCATGAACCAAACCTGGTGATCGCCGACGACATCACCACCGCGCAGAGCATGGATGCCGATCTGACCGACGGGGCGCTCGCCGGTATGACCGCTGCGCCCCGCCACCATGGCCTCGGCGAGTTGCTGGCCGCGCGCCGTCGCCACCGCCTCGGCCATCATCAGGGCAGTCCCCGAGGGTGCGTCGACCTTGTGGCGATGATGGGCTTCGACGACCTCGACGTCGACCGCCTGACCAAAAGCGCGCGCGGCGCGCTCGAGCAGATCGACGGCGACACTGACACCGACGGAGAAATTGCCCGAGATGAGCAAGGGAATGTCGGCACCGGCCTCGCGCAGACGCTCGCGCTGACGGGCATCGAAGCCGGTGGTGCCGATGACCATCGGTCGCTTCAGCATGCGCGCCACGGCGACGTGTTCCATGGTCGGCCCGGGCAGGGAGAAATCGATGATGACGTCGGCGTGGGCGAACAGTTCCGCCATATCGTCGCTGAGGCGCACACCGAGGGCGCTGGCGCCGGCCAGCACACCGGCATCCTCACCGAGAGCGGGGTGACCACTCTGCTCCAAAGCGCCAGCGAGGACGGCGCCCGCCGCCGTGATCGCCTGTACCAAGGAGCGTCCCATGCGCCCCGCCGCACCACAGACGACGATACCTGTCATAAACCCCTCCGCCGCGAGCTTCCACCGGAAAGCCTACAGATTGGCATAGGCGGCAGGCGATGAAAAGCACCTCCAGCGCACGAGCCGCCCGACGCCCTCCCAAATGGCGTGATCGACGCTGGCCGTCGCCTGCGCCTGCGGCAGGAACAGCAGCGGCAAAAATGGCGGCGGACGATAGCCGGCGAGCGGCGCCGGCCAGGCCTGCAGGCCGGCGCAGCGCAGTTCATGCAGGGCACGCGGCATGTGCAGGGCGTCGGTGACGACCAGGACACGCGCGCCACGCCCGAGGTGGGCCGCCAGCTGCGCGGCGTTCTCGGCGGTGTTGCGGCTGACGTCCTCGCTATGCAAACGCGCCAGCGGCAGGGCGAAGTCGCGCTGCAGACTGCGCTGCATGAGCGTCGCCTCGGCGAGATCCTCGCCGTAGACGCGTCCACCGCTCAGCCAGACCGGCACCGCAGGCGCCGATCGCGCCAGGGCGGCGGCGTAGCGCAGTCGCTGCAAAGTCGCCGCCGAAGGGCCGTCGCCGCCATACTCGCGCGCCGCCGTCAGCCGCCCGCCACCGAGCACGACCAGACTCCAGGGTGATGGCGGCAGGCGCAAGGGCGCGTCTGCCGTCGCGAGGAGGCGCGTCAGGAGTACCGCCGTCAGCGGCAAAGAGCTGACGTAGCTGAGCGCCAAGGCCAGCGCCAGGGCGCGCCGCCCTCCACCCAGACACAGCCAGGGCAGGACGAGCAGCAGCAGCGCCAAGGGCGGTAACAGACAGGCTTTCAGTATTGCATGCATCCTGACTCCATTCTCTCAGATTAGGGAGCCTCCACGAAACCCGGGGCGGTTCAATGTCACGCCTAATGACAGCGCGTGAGACGCGATCAGCTTGTCCAACGCATCCTTCTTGTCGCGCGCACGATGGGCCGCGCGCAGCCCTTCTGGTCTTGTCCGGCGCTCTTCGTTATTCTATCGACTTTAAAGTCGGCGTCACTCACCCCGTTTCCAGGATCCACCGAACCATGCATGAATCATACGAAGCGCGCCTCATCGAAGCGCAGGCACAACAGCATTGGGCTGAGCGCAAAGCCTTCGAGGTGAGTGACGACGACCCGCGCGAGCCTTTCTACTGTCTGTCGATGTTTCCCTATCCCTCGGGCAAGCTGCACATGGGGCATGTACGCAACTACACCATCGGCGATGTCATCGCCCGCTACCAGCGCATGCAGGGGCGCGCCGTGCTGCAACCGATGGGCTGGGACGCCTTCGGTCTGCCCGCTGAAAATGCCGCCATGAAAAACCAGGTGGCGCCGGCCGCCTGGACGTATGCCAACATCGACTATATGCGCGCCCAGCTCAAGGCCCTCGGCCTCGCCATCGACTGGTCGCGCGAAATCACCACCTGCCGCCCGGAGTACTATCGCTGGGAGCAGTGGTTGTTCACCCGCCTCTATCGCCGTGGCCTGATCTACAAGAAGCTCGGCGTCGTCAACTGGGACCCCGTCGATCAGACCGTGCTCGCCAATGAGCAGGTGATCGATGGGCGCGGCTGGCGCTCCGGGGCGCCGGTGGAGATCCGTGAGATCCCGATGTACTACTTCGCCATCACCCGCTATGCCGACGAGCTGCTGCAGGGCCTCGATCAGCTGCCGCAGTGGCCGGAGCAGGTGCGCACCATGCAGCGCCACTGGATCGGCAAGTCGCATGGCATGGACATCATCTTCCCCTACGCCGAGGGCGAGGGCCAGCTCAAGGTCTTCACCACCCGCCCCGACACGCTCATGGGGGTGACCTACGTCGCCGTCGCCGCCGAGCATCCACTGGCACAGAGCGCCGCCGCCGACAATGCCGAACTGGCCGCCTTCATCGCCTCCTGTCAGACCGGCTCGGTCGCCGAGGCCAGCCTGGCGACCCTGGAGAAGCGCGGTATGGACAGTGGCCGCCACGTCCTGCACCCGATCAGCGGTGAAAAACTGCCGGTGTGGGTCGCCAACTACGTCCTCGCCCACTATGGTGAGGGCGCCGTCATGGCCGTGCCCGCCCACGACGAACGCGATTTCGAATTCGCCCGTCAGTACGGTCTGCCGCAGCGTCAGGTCATCCTCACAGAAGAGGGGCAGCTGCCACCGGCCGACGCCGCCTGGACACGCACCGGCCGGCTGACCGCCTCCGGCGCCTTCGATGGTCTCGACTTCGATACCGCCTTTGCCAGCATCGCCGCCGCCCTGCAAGCCAGCGGTCGCGGCAGCGCGCGCACCCAGTTCCGCCTGCGCGACTGGGGCATCTCGCGGCAACGCTACTGGGGCTGCCCCATCCCCATCATCCACTGTCCGCAGTGCGGTGACGTCTGCGTGCCCGACGCCGACCTGCCCGTCCGGCTGCCGGAGGACGTCATCCCGGCTGGCAAGGGCTCGCCCCTCGCCCAGATGCCGTCCTTCCACGCCTGCACCTGCCCCGAGTGCGGCGCGCCGGCACGGCGTGAGACCGACACCATGGACACCTTCGTCGAATCGTCCTGGTATTACGCCCGCTACGCCTCGCCGCAGTCCTCCGACAGCATGGTCGAGGCGCACGCCGCGGCGCGTTGGTTGCCGGTCGACCACTACATCGGCGGCATCGAACACGCCATCTTGCATCTGCTCTATGCGCGCTTCTTTCACAAACTCCTGCGCGACGAGGGCCTGGTGCAAGGTGACGAGCCCTTCACCCGCCTGCTCACCCAGGGCATGGTGGTCGCCGAGACCTTCTACCGCGACCTGCAAGGCGGCGGCAAGGACTGGATCAACCCCGCCGACGTCGACATCGCGCGCGATGACAAGGGGCGCATGCTCGCCGCCACTTTGCGCAGCGATGGTCAGCCGGTCATCGCCGGCGGTATGGAGAAGATGTCGAAGTCGAAGAACAACGGCGTCGATCCCCAGGCCATCATCGATACTTACGGTGCCGACACCGCCCGCCTGTTCATGATGTTCGCCGCCCCACCCGACGCCTCCCTGGAGTGGAATGATGCCGGTGTCGAAGGGGCACAGCGCTTCTTGCGCCGCCTGTGGAAGGCCGTGCATACGCATCTCACCCGCCCGGCCCTGCCCTCAGGCGAGATCGGCGATGGCGGGCGCGAACTGCATCGCAAGACACACGAGACGATCGCCAAGGTCAGCGATGACATGGGCCGGCGTCTGACCTTCAACACCGCCATCGCCGCCGCGATGGAACTGCTCAACCAGATCCAGCGCTTCACGCCGCAACACGACAGCGAGCTCGCCTGCGAAGCCGAAGCCCTGCGCAGCCTCGTCTTGCTGCTGGCGCCGATCACGCCGCACATCTGTCACGCCTTGTGGCCAGCCCTCGGCGGTCAGGGCGACTGCATCGACGCCCCCTGGCCGCTGGTCGACACGCAGGCCTTGCAGCGCGCGACCATCGAGATGGTGGTGCAGATCAACGGCAAACTACGCGCCCGCCTGCAACTGCCGAGCCAGGCTAGCGCCGCCGACATCGAAGCCCGCGTCCTCGCCGACGCCGATGTCCAGCGCCATCTCGCTGGCGCAACGGTGCGCAAGGTCATCCAGGTGCCCGGCAGACTGATCAATCTGGTGCTCTGATGCGACGACTCGCCCTCGCTCTATCCCTGCTGCTCGCCGGCTGCGGCTTTCACCTGCGCGGCCAGTACAGCATGGCACCCGAGCTCAAGATCCTCCATCTGAGCATCCCGAAAGACGCCACCCTGCTCAGTCAGGAGATTCAGCGCATGCTCGAGCTCAGCGGCGTCAAGACCGGCGATGGCGCTTACAACCTGGTCGTGACGAAGGAAAACGTCGTGCAGCAGGCGTCTATCTACAATCCGCAGGTGCAGGTCGAAAACGTCCACGTCATCTATACCTTGGAGTACTTTCTCGCCTCCAAGGACGGCAAGCAGCGCTTTCCCGGCAAACCCATCGTCGAGCAGAACGATTATCAGACCGCGCCCAACCTGATCAGTGGCGCCAGCGCCGAAGCGGATCAGTTGATCGCCGACATGCGTCGCGACGCCGTGCAACAGCTCGGCCATCGCCTCGCCGCCATCAAGCCGAGCCAGCTCGACGGCGCCACACCGGCACCTGCCAGCAGCGGGAAAGGCTCTTGAGGCTGCGCCTGCGGCAGTGGCAGGCGCATTTGCAGGCGCCACTGGCGCCTCTTTACCTGATCATCGGCGATGAGCTGCTGCTCTGTCAGGAGGCTCTCGACGCCCTGCGTCAGGCGGCACGTCAACAGGGTTACAGCGAGCGCGAGGTCTTTCACATCGAGCGCGGCCTGCAGCCTGGGCAGATCCTGCAGGCGGCACGCAGCCCTTCGCTCTTCGGCGATCGCCGGCTGCTCGAACTGCGCTGCACGCAGGCGCCGAGCCAGGAACTCGCCGCCATCCTCGCCGAGCTGGCTGCCGACCCCGACCGCGATACCTTGCTCGTCTGCAGTCTGCCACGCCTGCATGCGCGCGAGCTCAAGGCCGCTTGGATCGAAGCCTGGGAGCGTCAAGGGGTGATGCTCGATATCGACAAGGTCGACGCCGCCGCCCTGCCCGCCTGGTTGCGCGAGCGCCTTGCCGCCGCCGGCTTCAGCGCCAGCCCTGAAGTCATCGCCGTCCTGGTCGAGCGTACCGAAGGTCACCTGCTGGCAGCGGCGCAGGAGATCAGCAAACTGCAGCTGCTCTGCCCGCCCGGCGAGATCGACCTCGAAACCCTGCTCGCCAGCAGTTCGCCGGCCGCCCGCTACGATGTCTATGCCATGAGCGACGCCGCTCTCGCCGGCCAGGCCGAACGCGCTCTCGATATCCTGCACTACCTGCTCGAAGAAGGTGAGGCCTTGCCCCTGCTGCTGTCTGCCCTGTGCAGCGATCTGCGCCACCTGCTCGCCGCCGCGACGGCGCAGGCGCGCGGTGAGGCGCCAGCGCCGGCGATGCGCGCCGCCGGTGCCTGGGAACGCCGGCTGCCGGCCTTGCAAAAGGCCTTGACGCGCTTCACCCTCGGTCAATTGCAGGGTCTGCTCGATCTCGCCCATGCCTGTGACCGTTCCATCAAAGGACGCGGCGAACTCGCCGCCGAACTCGGCCTGCTGCGCCTGCTCTGCGCTCTTGCCGGTCGCCCACTGCTGCGCACAACACGGCCGGCAGCCCGTCTCACCCCCGCCAATGCAAGGACGCCCGCATGACCCGCACCGCCAACGATACCTCGAGCATCTCCTTCACTGCCCACTACACCGGCTACGTCTGGTATCTGCAGCGCTGGTCCGACCCTGCCTTCGTCACCCGTCAGGGGCGCCTCTACTACGCCTTGATGCAACCACTGGAAAGACTGGCACGCGGCTTGATCGGGCAGAACGTGCAGACCACACTGATCACCCGTCATGCCCTCATCGATCGCGAATTGCAGCGCAACCTCGACCACGGTCACGCGCAGGTTCTCGAGCTCGCCTGTGGCCTCAGTCCACGCGGCTGGACCCTGCGCCAGAAGTACCCGCACCTGCTCTACATCGAAGCCGATCTGCCGGCGATGGCGGCGCACAAGCAAGCCCTGCTCAGCGGTCTCGGCGTCGACGCCAGCCAGCACCGCGTGGTCAGCTGCAATATTCTGGAAGAGAGCGGTCCGCTCAGTCTGGAGAGCGTGCTCGCCACACACTTCGACCGCACGCGGCCGATCACCGTCGTCAGCGAAGGCCTTGTCAACTACTTCCGTCGCGCCACCATCGCCGCCGTCTGGTCACGCCTCGGGCAGGCGCTGCAGAGCTTCCCGGAAGCCTGCTACCTCACCGACAACTACATCGAACTGTCGCAGCAACCGATGGCCGCCATCGTCCGGCAGGCCAATCGCTGGCTGGCCCTGGCGACGCGCAGCCCCTTCACCCTGCACTTCCGTAACGCGCAGGAAGCCGAGGAGCAGTTTCTCGCCTGTGGCTTCGAGCGCCTGCAATACCTCGACCCACAGCAGGAACTCGCCGCCAGCGCCCTGCCGCGGGCGCGTGGCGAGTCACTGGTGCGGGTTCTCTGTGCGCGTACCCGGGAAGACCATCAGCCGACGCGGTAAATACGCGCCACCTCGCCGTGCTGACGCTCGGTCTGGAAGCGGCAACGGAAAAAGCTCTCGTCCTCGAGCAGAGCCTTGAGCTCATAGGCGGTCTCGAAGCGTCCATGCTTGAACAGGCAACGCATCGTATTTTCGCCATGCTCGAAGACGAGGAGCTCGATGCGTAGCGGCGAACCCTCGAGGCAGAGGATGAGATCGCGCGAATGCTCGGCCAGTGAAAAGCCCTGGTGATCGTATTCGAGCAGGCAACCAAAGAAGCTCATGTCGCGCACCCGCACCGGCACATCGACGGCAATTGAACCATCGACGCGCGAGATGCTGATGACGCGCGCGTGCGGATTGCAGGGGGCAAAGCGCGGCTCGCCACGATGCTCGATACGCTCATAATTGCCGAGGGCAAAGGGACGTATGCCGGCAACCTGGGCGAGATCCTGACCGCGCAGATAAGCGACGAACATCGCCATGCACTCGTCGCGGCGCTCGAGTTGGGCGACGTGATCGGCGCCTTCCACGAGAGCGAAGGTGGCCTGCGGACAACGGGCGGCGAACAGGGCATTCTCGAACGGCGGGGTGAAGCTGTCGAACTCACCGGTGGCGACCAGGGTCGGGCAGGCAGGATAGCCGAGGATGCTCTCGACTTCGAGCAGACGCCGGGCATTGATGCGATAACGCGCCTGTTCGTTGCTGGAGAAGGAGCGCATCTGGCGATGAAAAAGGCGGCGCGTGGTATCGCTGATGGCGGTCTCACCGAGGCGGGCATGGTTGACCAGATAGAGCACCACCGCCTGCCCAAATTCGTCGAGACGTCCCTCATCGAGGACACGCACCGACTCTTCGAGCAGCATGCGCCAGCTCTTGCGCGGCTTGGGCAGGATGCCGGTGACGATGAGCCGTTCCATCGCCTGCGGATATTTGTAAGCGAAGGTGCTGGCGATGACCGAACCTAGGGAGAGGCCCATGATCGACACCTTGTCCAGGCCATTGCGCAGGGTCCACTGGTGCAGAAGATCAGCGAGATCCTCCATGCCGAGCTCCGGCGCCAGCTGCTCGTTGTCGCCGAGCGAGGGCAGGTCGACCATGATCACCGACACTTCTTCGAGCAGGGCTTCGAGACAGTATTTGAACGAGTTGAAGTTCTGAAAGGCGCCGCCGAGGACGATCAAGGGCGGCTTCGACGGGCCTTGCGGGCCGTTGAAAGCGAGATAATTGATCTGCCAGCGGCCGATGAACTGCTGATGTGGCGGCTGCTTGAGTGCATGACGAGAGTAATCTTCCTGGCGAAATTCCATATCGACCTCTTCGGCTCTGCCGTGTTCTTGTTATATTATTTTGTTTTGTCGTCGCTCGTGCCGCTTCGCTTCCCCGAGGCGGAAGTTTATCCTACACCCTCACAGGATAAATTTCACCGCTTCGGTCGACACCTCCCGACATGCGGCGGAACATTCGTAAACCGGAAGCGACGCAGTTCCCAGCGACCAGGATGACCATGGACCTCAACGCTTACATGCAGAGCCTCGGCAAGACCGCACGCCAGTGCGCCCGCCCGATGGCGCGCGCCACGACGGCTCAGAAGAATGCCGCCCTGTTCGCCATCGCGCACCGCCTCGAGCAGGAGCAGGCCGCCATCCTGCAGGCCAATGGCGAAGATCTGCGCGCCGCCGAGGCGCAAAAGCTAGAGGCGGCCCTGCTCGACCGCCTCGCCCTCAACACCGCACGCTTCGCCGATATGCTCGCCGGCCTGCAGCAGGTCGCTACCCTGCACGACCCCATCGGTGAGATCGAGGGCCTGCAATACCGTCCCTCCGGCATCCAGCTCGGTCAGATGCGCGTGCCGCTCGGCGTCGTCGGCATCATCTATGAATCACGCCCCAATGTCACCGTCGATGCCGCCGCCTTGTGTCTGAAGTCGGGCAATGCCGCCATCCTGCGCGGGGGCTCGGAAGCCCTGCGCAGCAATCAGGCGCTCGCTCGCTGCCTGCACCAGGGGCTCGCCGACAGTGGCCTGCCGGCTGCCGCCGTGCAGGTGCTCGATACCACGGAACGCCAGGCCGTCGACCTTCTGGTGAGCATGCCGGAGTATGTCGATGTCATCGTGCCGCGCGGCGGCAAGGGCCTGATCGAACGGGTGAGCGCGCACGCACGCGTGCCCGTCATCAAGCATCTCGATGGCATCTGCCACGTCTACGTGCATGCCGACGCCGATCTCGATATGGCAGAACGCATCGTCGTCAACGCCAAGACGCATCGCTATGGTGTCTGCAACGCCATGGAGACCCTGCTCGTCGATCAGGCGATCGCGGCACAGGCCCTGCCGCGCCTGCTGCCGGCGCTGCGTGCCCGCGGCGTCGAGCTGCGCGCCTGCGAACGTAGTCGCGCTCTCGATGCGGACCTGCTGGCGGCGAGCGAAGCGGACTGGTCGACCGAATATCTCGCGCCCATCCTCGCCATCCGTCTCGTCGATGGCCTCGACGCCGCCATGGAGCACATCGATCGTTACGGTTCGCATCATACCGATGCCATCATCACGCGCGACCTCGCCTGCGCCCGCCGCTTCCTCAATGAAGTCGACTCGAGCTCGGTCATGGTCAACGCCTCGACGCGCTTCGCCGATGGCTTCGAATACGGCCTCGGCGCCGAGATCGGCATCTCCACCGACAAGTTCCACGCCCGCGGCCCGGTCGGCCTGCAGGGCCTCACTTCGCTGAAGTGGATCGTCATCGGCGACGGGCAGATTCGTGGCGGCTGACAGCCTCGCTGTTCTCGGCGGCTCCTTCGATCCCGTCCACCGCGGCCATCTGGCGCTGGCCAGCGATCTCCTGCAGCGTCTGCCGCTGCAGGAGTTGCGACTGCTGCCGGCCGCCTGCTCGCCCCTGAAAAGCACCACCACCCCCTTCATCCACCGCCTGCGCATGCTCGAGCTGGCCTGCGCCGGCCAGGAAGGCCTGCGTGTCGACGGCCGCGAGGGCGAGAGGCCGCCACCTTCCTACAGCATCGATACCTTGCGTGAACTGCGCCAGGAGCACTCTGGCCCCCTCATCTTCATCCTCGGCGCGGATGTACTGCCGGAACTGCAACACTGGAAGGACGTGGAAGGCCTCCTCGACGTCGCCCATCTGCTCATCATCAGCCGACCGGATGAGCAGGCCCGCAGCCTCGACCCGGCCATTGCCGCCTGGCTGCAGCGTCATCGGCAGACGGTGCAGCAACTCGGCGGGTGCCGGCAGGGAGGTGTCGCCTGGCTGGATACCCCCTGTCTGCCCTTCGCTTCCCGTCATCTGCGCCAGGCCCTGGCGCGCGGCGACCGTCAGGCGATGGACGGTCTCATGCCCGCCGTCGCCACCTATATACTGGAACACCAGCTCTACAGACAGGAGTGAGCAAGAACCCATGAGCATGGATCAACAGGACACCCTCGTCCCCCTCATCGTCGAAGCCCTCGACGACCTCAAAGCCGTTCAGGTGCAGGCCATCGACGTGCGCACACGTACCTCTTTAGCCGATACGATGATCATCGCCAGCGGCACCTCGACGCGCCATGTCAAGGCTCTCGCCGATCATGTGCAGGAAAAACTGCGTGCCAGCGGCCACCGTCCGATCGGCGTCGAGGGTGAACGCGACGCCGAATGGATCCTGGTCGACCTCGGCAGCGCCATCGTCCATATCATGCTGCCGGCGACGCGCACTTTCTATGATCTCGAACGCCTCTGGGGTGAAAGCAGTGCGCGCGCAGCGCAGGCGCAGAGCTGAGGCACGCACCGCGAGGCATCACGCATGAAGATCCGCCTGCTCGCCATCGGCCAGGGTATGCCGGCGTGGGTGCGGCAAGGCTATGAGGAATACGCTAAACGCCTCGGCCGTGACCTGCGCCTCGAACTGGTAGAGATCGCTGCCGGCCATCGCGGCAAGTCGGCGGATCTGCAACGCACCTTGCGCGAGGAAGGACAGGCTCTGCTGACGGCGCGACGTGCGCAAGAGCATCTCGTCGCCCTGGCCATCGAAGGCCAGGCCTGGAGTACGCCCGATCTGGCGCAGCAGCTGCGTCTCTGGCAGGGTCTTGGGCGCGACGTCTGTCTGGTCGTCGGTGGCCCCGACGGGCTGAGTGATGCGGTTTTGCACGCCGCCGGACAGCACTGGTCGTTGTCAGCCTTGACCCTGCCGCATCCGCTGGTGCGGGTCATCGTCGCCGAACAGATCTATCGCGCCTGGACCCTGCTGCACGGCCACCCCTATCACCGCTGACAAGCGCTGCGCGCTTCGCTACCATGGCGCTTTTGGCGAATGACACGGCATGAGTAAGCCCATCAACATCAAGGACAATCCGCAGGAACAGGCCCTCTTTCGGCGGCGCTCGGTGGCGACCGCCGTCCTCGTCCTCATCGCCCTGCTCGCCCTGTTGACGCGCTACTTCATCCTGCAGATCCGCGACTACGCCCTCTACCACACCCTGTCCGAAAACAATCGCGTCCATCTCGAACCCCTGCCACCGCCGCGCGGCATCATCTACGATCGCAACGGCGTCATCCTCGCCGACAATCAGCCGACCTACACCCTGACTCTGCGCCGCGATAGCGATGAGGATCTGGACAAGACGCTGAATCGCCTGCAAGGACTTCTGCACCTCAGTGCGGCCGACCTCGCCAGAATCCGCGAGAAAGCGCAGACCCTGCATCGATTCGAGGATCTGCCGGTGAAGTTGCGCCTCACCGACGGCGATATCGCGCGCGTCAGCGAAGAAAAATATCTGCTGCCCGGCGCTCATATCAGCGTCGAGCTGGCGCGCCACTATCCTTATGGACCGCTGTTCTCGCACGTGCTCGGCTACGTCTCGCGCATCAGCGCCAGCGAGCAGGACAAGCTCGATCCTGAGCTCTACGCCGGCACCCTGCTGATCGGTAAATCCGGGCTGGAAAAATACTATGAGACCCTGCTGCATGGTCGCCCCGGCTACCAGCACATCGAGACCAATGCGCACGGCCGCCTCATCCGCGTCCTCGCACGCACACCGCCGGTGCGCGGTGATGATCTGACCCTGCATCTCGACTACGAGCTGCAGAAGATCGCCTACGATGGCCTCGGTGCCCATCGCGGCGCCGTCGTCGCCATCGACCCGCAGACCGGTGGCGTCCTCGCCTTCGTCAGCACGCCGGGCTTCGACCCCAATCCCTTCGTCGGCGGCATCCCCTACAAGCTCTATCAGGCCCTACGCGACGATCCCGACCAACCGCTCTACAACCGCGCCCTGCAGGGCGTCTATCCGGCCGGCTCGACGATCAAACCGATCGAAGGCCTCGGCGCCGCCGAGCTCGGGGTCATCGACTGGAACTGGAAGATCCAGGATCCCGGCTACTACCACCTGCCCGGCGACTCGCACATCTTCCATGACTGGAAAAAGGGCGGACACGGCGTCGTCGACCTGTTCCTGGCCATCGAGCAGTCCTGCGACACCTTCTTCTATCAGGTCGGCGCCCGCCTCGGCATCGATCGCTTCCACGACTGGATGGCGCAGTTCGGCTTTGGCCGCCGCACCGGCATCGATCTGGTCAATGAAAAGACCGGCATCCTGCCGTCGACCGCCTGGAAGCGCCGCGTCCTGCACCAACCCTGGTACCCCGGCGAGATGCTTTCGGTCGCCATCGGGCAGGGCTATTTCACCGTCACCCCCCTGCAGCTGGCCCTGGCCACCGCCATGGTCGCCAACGGCGGCAAGATCCTGCGCCCGCATCTGCTGCGCACCGCCAGTGGCGCCATCGCCTATGATCCGGGCAATCACCCGGTCGGACAGATCGCCGTGCATGACCCGAAGAACTGGCAGGGCGTGCGCACCGCCATGGCCGCCGTGGTCAGCGGACCGCACGGCACCGCCACCGGCATCGGCCGCACACTCAAGGGCTATACCATCGCCGGCAAGACCGGAACGGCGCAGGTACGCGGCCTCAATGGCCAAAAATACAACGCCGCCGAGACCCCGGAGCGCTTCCGTGATCACGCCTGGTTCGTCGCCTACGCTCCGGTCGAGCAGGCGCGCATCGCCGTCGCCGTGCTCGTCGAGAATGGCCAGCATGGTGGCAGCGCCGCCGCTCCGATCGCGCGCGCCATGTTCGACTACTGGCTGCTCGGCATTCGCCCCGCCCCCGTCATGCCCACCCCGCCACCGCTCGCCCAAGGACACTAAGCATGGCTCCGCAAGAACGCTTTCTCCGGCATGCACCGCGTGATGGCCGCGAATTCCGTCAACGGCGCTCGCTCTGGCTCTGGCTGAAACTCGATCCTGTGCTCTTTCTTCTGCTCGCCGTGCTCGCTGTGCTCGGCCTGTTCGAGGTCTACTCGGCGACCGACCGCGATCTCGGCATGCTCATCAAGCAGGGCGGCTCCTTCCTCATCGGCTTCACCCTGCTGCTCGTCCTCGCCCAGATCCCACCGCGCATCTATCGTCTGTGGTCGCCCTGGTTCTATGCCCTGGGCACCTTGCTCCTGCTCGCCGTCGCCGTCGTCGGTCAGGTGCGCCTCGGCGCTCGCCGCTGGCTGCACATCCCGGGGGTGACCAGCATCCAGCCGTCGGAGTTCATGAAGCTCGCCATGCCGATGATGCTCGCCTGGTACCTGTCGGCGCGACCGCTGCCGCCGCGCCTGCTGCCCTTCATCCTCAGCCTGCTCCTGCTCATCGTGCCGGCGGCGCTGATCGCGCATCAACCCGATCTCGGCACCGCCATCCTGGTCTTCAGCGCCGGCTTTTTCTGTCTCTTTCTCGCTGGCCTGTCGTGGTGGATCCTCGGTGGTGGCCTGGCCGCCTCGGTGCCGGCGGCCTGGCTGGCATGGAAATTTCTCCTGCATGACTATCAGCGCCAGCGCATCATCACCCTCTTCTCACCCGAGTCCGATCCTCTCGGTAATGGCTGGAACATCATCCAGTCGAAGACCGCCATCGGATCCGGTGGCCTGCTCGGTAAAGGCTGGCTGCATGGCACGCAATCGCACCTCGACTTTCTCCCGGAAGGACACACCGACTTCGTCATCGCCGCCTTCAGCGAGGAGTTCGGCTTCATCGGTGTCGTCGTCCTCTTGCTCCTATACGCACTGCTCATCGCTCGCTGCCTGCAGATCGCCAATGCCACCCAGGATGGCTATGGCCGCCTCCTCGCCGGCTCTATCACCCTGTCCTTCTTCGTCTACGTCTTCGTCAACATGGGCATGGTCAGCGGCATCCTGCCCGTCGTCGGCGTACCTCTGCCCTTCATCAGCTACGGTGGCACCGCCGTGGTCACCCTGCTCGCCGGCTTTGGCATGCTGATGTCGATCCACAGCCATAAAAAACTTCTCGGATGAGACCCACATGCTCAAACACCTGCTGTGCACCCTGCTCAGTCTGACCTGCCACCACCCCGCCCAGGCGCAGGAGCATCAGCCTTTCACCGCTTACCAGGAAGTGCAGGCCTTGATCGCGCAGAGCGCCGCGCAAGGACTCTACGATCAGCCCACCCTGACCGCCCTGTTCGCCCAGGCGCATCATCTCGATGGCGTGCTCGCCGCCATGCAGCATCCGGCCGAAGCCCTGACCTGGGCTGACTATGGACCGCGCTTTCTCGATGCTGATCGCGTCGCCGCCGGCGTCGCTTTCTGGCAGGCGCACGCCGCCACTTTGCGCCGGGCGGAAAAGGCCTATGGTGTACCGGCTGCCGTCATCGTCGCCATCCTCGGCGTCGAGACACGCTACGGCCAGCGCACCGGTCAGTACAAGGTCTTCGATGCGCTCAGCACCCTGGCCTTCGACGCACCGCACCGGACGCGTTACTTCCGCCAGGAACTGCTGCACTTCCTGACCCTGTGCCAGCAACAGAAGCTGGATCCGGCCAGCCTCACCGGGTCCTACGCTGGCGCCATGGGCTATCCGCAGTTCATGCCTTCGGCCTGGTTGAGCCTGGCGGTGGACTTCGATGGCGACGGTCGCATCGATCTGCTCCACGATGCCGATGATGCCATCGGTTCCATCGCCCATTATCTGCAGGTCAAAGGCTGGCGGCCGGGGCCGGTGATCGATCGCGCCGACATCACCGGTCAGGACTACGACGCCCATCCCGACACCAACCTGGAGACGAGCACGACGATCGGCGCCCTGCGCGCTACCGGCCTGCAGCCGCAGGTGGCGGTGCCGGACACCACCCCGGTCGGCGTCGTACGCCTGCAGGGACAGGCCGGGCGCGAGTTCTGGCTGGCCTATGAAAACTTCTACGTCATCACCCGCTACAATCACAGCGCCCTCTACGCCATGGCGGTCTGGCAACTCAGCCAGAAACTGACGGCGGCGCTGCCGAGCACGCCCTGAATCGCTCTTCCATGCGCCGGCGACAGCCCCCTGAGCAGGCGTTTGCCGCCAGGGGGCGCTGCACTGAGCGTATACTGCCCCTGTCTTCACCGCAGCGGGCATGGCCCCTTCGTCTGAACACGCTGCCTTACCCTGCCCTATGGAGCACCCGCCATGAAACAGCTCGACTTCATCCAGCGTAGCCAGGGCCGCCACTGGGTCGGCGATGGTTTTCCGGTGCAGAGCATCTTCTCCTACCGCGATATCGCCGCTGCCATGTCGCCTTTTCTGCTGCTCGATTATGCATCGCCAACGTATTTTCCGCCGACGCAGCGCAAACTCGGCGTCGGACCGCATCCGCATCGCGGCTTCGAGACCGTCACCCTGGTCTATGCCGGCGGGGTCAGCCATCGCGACTCCCAGGGCGGTGGTGGCAGCATCGCTGCCGGTGATGTGCAGTGGATGACAGCGGCGGCAGGCCTGCTGCATGAGGAATATCACAGTCGCGACTACGCCGCCGTCGGTGGACCTTTCGAGATGATCCAGCTCTGGGTCAATCTGCCTGCCCGCGACAAGATGACGACACCGGCCTATCAGAGCATCAGCGCCGATCGCATTCCCCTGTTCTCCTGGCCACAGCAGGCTGGGGTGGCACGCATCATCGCCGGTGAACTCGCCGGCCTGCGCGGTCCGGCGCAGACACACACACCGATGAATGTCTGGGATCTGCGCCTGCGCGGTGGCCAGCACTTCGACATCGCCCTCAAGGACGGCGACACGGCTGCCCTCTTCGTTCTCAGCGGCGCGATCCATCTGCAGGGGCAGAGCGTTCAAGCCAGTGAACTGGCGGTGCTGCAGCGCAGCGGCGACCACCTGAGCTTCGACACCGAGGATGAGGTACGCGCCCTGCTGCTCAGCGGTACACCGATCGCCGAACCCATCGCTGCGCACGGCCCTTTCGTCATGAATACGGCTGCCGAAATCGAGCAGGCGATCAGCGATTACCAGCACGGTCTTTTCGGCCAACTCCCGGCCTGAGTGATCCGCCGGCAAGGCCTGCCGGCGACATCAGCGCCCGCGGCCAGCACGCCAAAACTTGATCTGCGTCAATTTCCATTTTCAGTGCACAACTGTACCATCGAAAAATGGCACATAAGAAAATGTCGGCCATCAATCCTGATCTATCCGTCGCAGGAGTCTGAGCGTGAACGCATCCATCCAGCCTATTCGCCGCAATTTGAAATTTGTTCTTCCCGAGGAGCAGGTGCTGACCTGGAATCCCGAGGGACTGCATGTCACACAGTTCTTCAACACCCTGTCGATTTTCTTCCCCGCCGGTGAGCGCTTCTTCATCCAGAGCGTGCGCAACTTTCGCGCCCGCCTCACCGATGCGACCTTGAATGAGCAGATCTCCGCCTTCATCGGCCAAGAAGGCTTTCACACGCGTGAGCATGAGGCCTATAACGCCGCCTTGAAGAAGGCCGGCATGCCCATCGATACCTTGGACAAGATCGTCGTCGAGCTGCTACAGGCGGTCCAAAAGACGCCCGACGCTTTCCAGCTGGCGGCGACGGTGGCGCTCGAACACCTCACCGCCGTCCTCGGCGACATGCTGCTCAGCAACGACTTTCTCCTGAAAGATGCCGAGGCTCACTACGCCGCCATCTGGAACTGGCACGCTCTCGAAGAAACCGAACACAAGGCCGTCTGCTTCGACGCCTACACCCAGGTCGTCGGTGACGGTGTCGCCGCCTACAGCCTGCGCGTCACCGCCTTCGTCATCGCCAATGCGCTCTTCTGGAGCCTCTTTCTGCCCTTCTATGTGGCCATGCTGCGGCGCAGCGGCGGCCTCTTTCAGCTCAAGGGCTGGCGCCGCCTTGGCCAGCTGCTCGTCGGTCGCCCCGGCGTCATGCGCCGTGTCCTCCCCGACTGGCTGGACTTCTTCCGCCCCGGCTTTCATCCCTGGATGCATGACAACCAGGGCTTTTTGCAGCAGGCCGAGGCTCTGGTCGCGCAAGTATCGGGGTTTCAGCCGGGCGCAGACGTCGCCATCGCCATCCCGCGCAAGCGCAAGACGCGCTGAGCGCCACGCCACTTTGAGGACATCGTCATGACCCAAGCACATCAGAACACCGACGTCGCCATCATCGGTGCCGGTTTTGCCGGCCTGGGAGTCGCCATCGAACTCCTCCGCCAAGGCCTGAAAAATTTTGTCATCTTTGAGGGCGAGGACGGCGTCGGGGGTTCCTGGCGCACCAACACCTATCCCGGCTGCGCCTGCGACGTTCCTTCGCACCTCTACAGCTATTCCTTCGAACCCTATCCCGACTGGCCACAGGCCTATTCGCGCCAGGCCGACATCCTGCGTTATATCGAGCACTGCGCCGACAAATATGGTATCAAGCCCTATATCCGCTTTCGCACCTGCGTCACCGATGCCAGCTTCGACGCCGCCAGCGGCCGCTGGCTGATCAGCAGCGATGATGGCCAGGTCACCGCCGCGCGCGTCCTGGTGCCGGCGACGGGGGCCCTCAGCCACCCGAAATACCCGGACATTCCCGGCATGGACAGCTTTCAGGGGGTGGCGGTACACGCGGCGCGCTGGGATAGCACGCTCGATCTGCGCGGCAAGCGCGTCGGCGTGATCGGCTCCGGCGCTTCGGCCATCCAGGTCGTCCCCAACATCGCTGCTGAAGTCGCCGATCTCAAGGTCTTTCAGCGTACGCCTTCCTGGGTCCTACCCAAGCACAATCGTGCTTTTGGCGCCAAGGAACAACAGCGCTGGCGCCAGCATCCATGGGCACAAAAAGCACAGCGCCTCGGCCTGTACTGGACGATGGAGTCGGCGCTGCCGGCGATCATGTGGTATCCCCCCTTGCTCCGCGTCGGCGAATGGCTGCACAAACACGCCCTACGCCAGCATATCAACGACCCGCAGCTGCGCCGGCAGCTCACCCCGGACTACCAGGTCGGTTGCAAGCGCACCCTGGTCTCGGACGACTGGTTCCCGGCCTTTGCCCGCCCCAACGTCCACCTCGTGACTGACGCTATCCGCGCCATCACCGCCGACGGGGTGATGACGAGCGATGGGCAGGAGCACGCCCTCGACATCATCATCTACTGCACCGGCTACGACATCGGTGCGCCGGCCTATCCTTTCGCCATCCATGGGCTGCAGGGGCAGTCCCTGACCGACTACTGGAACGGTCAGCCGAAGGCCTATTACGGTATGAACGTCAGCCAGTTTCCCAACATGCTGCTGATCATGGGTCCCAACTCAGGACCAGGACACACCTCGGTCCTCATCTACCAGGAAGCCCAATATCACTACATCGCTCAATACACCAAGACCCTGCTGCGCCGGAAATTGCGCTATCTCGACGTCAAGAAGTCCGTCGTGGACGAGCAATATCAGCATTTTCAGCAGCGCATGCGCAACAGCTCCTGGCTGTCCGGATGCCAGAGCTGGTACCTCAACGCCGATGGCTCAAATTCGACGATGTGGCCAGGCTTCAGCTTCGAGTATGTGCTGCGCACCCGTATGATGAAGATGTCCGCCTATGAGGCGGTGGCTTAAAGCAGCTCTGCCGCGGTGGTGATCACCGCGGCGTCTTGTCTGGAGCGGCGCGCGTCGACTCGGGCTTATCCTTCGATGAGCTCTCTCTTGATCCAGCCCTCGCCCTGATGAGGGCCTCGCTGCCACTTTTGCTCTACTTTGCCGCCTACCCGGTGCTCATGGCGGTGCCAGCTCGACGATCCGCCATCCCGCCCTCTTCCTACGGCCCCAGCTGCTGACACGTTAGCTTCATGCGAATGCCATAAAAATTGTTCTTAATCGACGCGCCATCGACTTGGCCAAATCCCACGACAGCGAGTCCCAGCATGAAACCATCCTATCGCAAGACCTGGTGGCGGCTCTTGGCCGGCACCGGCCTGGCCGTCTCTCTGAGCGCCTGCAATGGCTCTAGCTCCTCGACGAGCACGAGTCCCGCCGATGCTGCCAGTACGACGACACCGATCAAGCATCTGGTAGTGATCTTTCAGGAGAACGTCTCCTTCGATCACTATTTCGCCACCTATCCCAACGCCACCAATCCCGCCGGCGAGCCCACCTTCACCGCTCTGCCTGGCACTCCCAGCGTCAATGGTCTGAGCGGCACTCTGCTCACCGCCAATCCCAACAGTCTGAACAGCGCCAACGGTAGCGGTGCCGTCAACCCCTTCCGTCTCGACGCCTCCCAGGCCGCCACCGCTGACCAGAACCACGCTTACCCGGCTGAGCAGATGGCTTTCGACAATCTGCTCATGGATCTCTTCCCGAAAAACACTGGATCGGGAACCTCTGGAGCTGCCGGCGCTTTCGGCACCAGCGGCCAAGTCATGGGCTACTATGACGGCAACACCGTCACCGCCATGTGGAACTATGCCCAGCACTACGCCCTCAACGACAATTCCTTCGGCACGACCTTCGGTCAATCGGCGACCGGCGCCATCAACCTGATCTCCGGCCAGACCAATGGCGCACAGACCACTTCGCCGCTCGATGCCGATGGCACCGTCGGCGAATATACCGATGCCCAGGGCCATCTCAATGCTGCCCTCGTGCCCGATGGTCGTGGCGGCCTGACCGACATCGGTGACACTGATCCGAGCGGCGACATCTGCTCGAATACCAAGCGCCCGACCTTCTCCATGCAGGGGAAGAACGTCGGCGATCTGCTCAACGCCCAGAACATCACCTGGGGCTTTTTCGAAGGCGGCTTCGACCTGACCCAGACCAACGCCAACGGCACGACCGGCTGCCAGCGTTCGACGAGTTCGAGCGTCACGCATGTGAACATCGTCGACTACATGCCGCATCATCAGCCCTTCCAGTACTATGCCTCGACAGCCAATCCGCAGCATGTACGTCCGACCAATGCCAGTGTCGTGGGCAGTGCCCAGGATGGCGGCGCCAATCACCAGTACGATCTGCATGACTTCTTCGATGCGCTCAAAGTCGGCAATTTCCCCTCCGTCAGCTTTCTCAAGGCGCCCGCCTATGAGGATGGCCACGCCGGCTATTCCGATCCCCTCGACGAGCAGACCTTCGTGACGACGGTGATCAACACCCTGCAGCAGAACCCTGAGTGGGCCAATACTGCCGTCATCATTCTTTATGACGACTCCGATGGCTGGTATGACCACGCCAGCGCCGTCGTGCGTGGCTCCAACATCCCGGTGGCCAATTTCGACACCCTCAGCAACTGCACGTCGGTCAACACCCCCTTGCTCCCAGGCTTCGACGGCGGCAAAGTCGCACAAGGTCGTTGCGGCTATGGCATGCGCCAGCCGCTGATGGTGATCTCGCCCTATGCGCGCGCCAATTTCGTCGATCACACACTGACCGATCAGAGCTCGGTGCTGCGCTTCATCGAGGACAACTGGTTAAGCAGTCAGCGTATCGCCGGCTCCTATGACAGCATCGCCGGTACCCTGCTCAATATGTTCAACTTCCAGGCCAGCCCCAACACCACCCCTTACCTGCTCAACAGCAGCACCGGGGAGGCACAGTAAGTCGCCCGCCCCCCCTACCTAGGGGGGGCAGCTTGACCCTAGGTGCAGGCGCATATAGCCCCGGCAGTTCATTCCAAAATGCCCGCCAAGGACTGGCCTTCAATATCATGAGGAGTATGGTGGATGGCACTGCTCGAAGAGTCTGGAAAGACCGGAGTCTATTTTTACTACCCCATGGGCGGAGGGGGCACGATCTTCTTACGATCCATACAGCTCTCAATCTATCAAAAAGTAGGCGTGTATTTCGCCATCAGCAGCGCCGCCCTTCTTGCATGGGGCGTTGATATGCTGGCATCATCTCCGTGCCCCGATCATAGGATTACATTATTTGCATGGCTCATCGGCGCTTATAGTGTCATCAGAGTCATCGTGCTTTTCCCGAAAACGGCTATTTCAAGAAGCAAAATCACCAAGGTTTCTCCCGCCCCCCTCTATATGCTGATCGATCATTGCTGTTACTTTTCAGCATTGGCAGTCATGGAGTGGCTGGCTATGGTCATGCGTCGATGGGACTCGGCACCAGTCTACAGCATCGCTGTCGTCGCTTTGTTATGGACCCTATGGGTGGCATTGCCACTGATCAATTCAGTACTTTTGCTGATCCGGCAGCACGCCCATCGCTAATGTCATCACCGATATCGCGGGCTTGCTCTTTGGACCTGTGCGCCGGCGATGTGTGATACCCCTGCACCCGGCCTGACCTCACACCGACAAGCATCGCCGGCAGAGCCCGAGCAGCCAACCGTGCAGGCGCCCCAAAAACTCACACGGCTATACCCGGGTGTGCTAGCGCACCATGGCCGCCATGGCCATCGATGGACGCGATTCAGTTCCGTTTCGGGGCATTGAACTGGGATTATACGGCCATTCTTTCCCCCAGCAGGTGGCGAGGCCGGCTTCCTGCACGACCATGACTGCACCTTTCCAGAGCCCTGGTGCAGCGTCTATCCAGGCGTCAAATTGGTGAATTTTTCCGCCTTAATACGGGTCGGACTTGCCATCAGGAAGATCACCGACAGCCCGCTGATGGACTGGATTGTGACATCAATCTGAAGCAGCGTTGCGATCACCGACCGCCGAAAATACTGAAATTTCCTGTGAAATATGCGCGGAAATATTTTCTATTTTAGGGAATTTTCCAAAAAACGGTTGTAATATCAACCTATAGAAAATGAATACCAAGCATATGCGAAAATGATATTTGCTTTACAAGCTTTTTGTCACCACGATGGGCGTGTCGGCACCTTGCGGCTTCCACCGCCGCTCTGGCGCCTCCATCCATCACACCGTCGAGGACAAGACCATGGATACCTACTTCGCTGAAAGACTGTCAGGACGCATTGCGCAACTGGCCGAACTGCTCAAGGATGAGCTCTATACGGCCGAATTCTGCGGCAAAAGCCAGGGTCGTTATATTATCGACCGCGATGACCTCAAGACCTTGCTCAAGGTTCACAGACTCACCAGCGATATGATGACGGCGCTTGCCGATGAGTGCCTTGACAATCAACTTTTGATGATCGATTTAGATGGTGTATTTGCTTTTGTCGAGCTGACTTCAGTGCAACGCTGGCGGAAAGTACCGACTCGCCTGATCAAACACTTTACCCTACAGCTGGACAACCAGGAGGATGATGACGATGAGGACGAGGATGATCCTGATTACTTGCTGAAAACCAGCGAACTCACTCATGACGAAGACGAGGATAGCGAAGACCCCTGGGCTTAAATAGCCGACGTCATCGTACACCCGCCACCATGATTCTATGCACAAGATCCAGCGCCTGTATAAGGATTGCGCGCATAGAATCAAGCCCCTACGCGGCATGACCAGAAGCGCCATCACCCGGCAACAGCTTAGCGACGCCTGTCGATAGCCGTGATGATGATATCCATGGGCAGGATTCATCAGCAGGTGGCCCGCTGATCCGCGACGAGAGCGAAACCCGATACGGAAGTGAACCCATGGAGACGAGCATGCACTTCATCGATTTCATCAAGAGCCACGCGGCAAAATATGATCTTGAGGATTTAGCGCGCAAGCTGGGCTACATTGAACACGAGAAGGGGGTGGCGCGACTAAAATCCGTCATTGCCAGCCCACTCCTTGAGCTGAATGCCGAAAATGCGTATTTTGATGGCCTGCATGGCAGTCAATCGATCATAAACTTCTTGTTGAATGAGTTCCATGCCGAAGAATCAATGAAGATCCAGGCATTGCAAAACATCAGTGCCATCATGGCTTTTACTGAACAGTGCAAGGCTGATCGTTCATACATGCTCCTGCATGCCGATATCGACCACAGCGCCATCGCCGGACTATCGTTCTTCACTCGTATGGGTTTGGGCTTATCCGAAAAGAACAACATAAGAAACATCACATGGCTATACAACAAGCCCGCCCGTATTCAGGTGGCAGCCCTCAGCAACATCATTCGCGAGCATTACCGAAAGGCCGGCAGCGAATCAAATCGCACCAAGCCTGTCTCATATCATTTTCATTACCGGCGCGATCTCCCCGCCGTTGACTTTGATGTTGATGGCCACTTAGTCGGCCCATACCCGGAGATGGATGAGCGCCAACTCATCATCGATGGCAGAGATATGGCCCCTATGATCCGATATGGCATAGAAGTCATGTCAGATCAGCAACATCCCGAGAGTTGAGGGGAGGGGGGGGTGCGTCGATGTATCAGGGGAGCGCGCACCGACCCCCAGTACGGGATCACTGCGGTCCTGTTGGCCATAGAGCGGCTTGACCGCGGTGTCGCTAGCGAGAATCCGTTTCCATCCCCCCCTGGGTGAGTTCTCACCGAACTCTATCGGCTATCGCTGCAAAGCGGGTGACAGCTTCATGGAACAGCTTCATAAAACCGCCATGATACTGCGGCTTAATGCGCGCTGATCCTGTCTGCGAGAGTTGCCATGCGCCGTCATCAGCGCCGTCTACTGCTCATCCTGGCGTGTGTCGGGCTGAGTGCCTGCCACCATCACTCCGCTCCGTCGCCGGCGACGCCGCGCCTCAGCGCCATGGCGCAGATCGGTGCGCAGCTCTTCCATGCCCCCAGCCTCTCGCTCTCTGGCCACCAGTCCTGTGCCAGCTGTCATGATCCAGCGCACGCTTTTGCACCTGCCGACGCCGCTTCCACCGCCCTCGGCGGCGCCGATGGCCGGCAGCAGGGCTTGCGCGCCGTCCCGAATCTGACCTATGTCCTGAGCACACCGGCTTTCAGTGTCGGCCCGGAAGATCCACATGATGATGAAGGCGCGAAGCCGGTGTTACTCACGCATCTGCCACGCTCTGCCGCCAAACAGGCGGGCGACCTGGTGCCGCGCGGTGGCTTCTTCTGGGACGGCCGCGCCGACACCTTGCAGGGACAGGCGCTCGGCCCCCTGCTCAATCCACTCGAGATGGGCAATACCTCTTTGGCCATGCTCGTCGGCAAGCTCAAGGCCCTCGGTCTGCCACAGGCCCTGTTGCCGCTGGCAGGGCCGGCGGTGCTCAGGAATGATCGTTTGCTGGTCAGCGAGGCGATGTTTGCGATCGCGCGTTATGAGACCGAGGACCAGCGCTTCGCGGCCTTCAACAGCCCTTACGATCTCTATCTGCAGCATCGCGGTCGTCTGAGCGCGGCGGCTCAGCGTGGTCTGGCTGATTTTGAGGACCCCAAGATCGGCAACTGTGCGGCCTGTCATCCCGATCGCCGGCAGGCTGATGGCCGTCCCCCCCTGTTCACCGACTTCGAGTACGAAGCCCTGGCCGTGCCGCGCAACCGAGACTTGCGCGTCAACCAGGATCCCGCCTTTTATGACCTTGGACTCTGCGGTCCGATGCGCCACGATGCTGAGGCCCATCAGAGCAGCAACTGTGGCCTGTTCAAGACACCATCACTGCGCAACGTCGCACGCCGGCACGCTTTTTTTCACAACGGCGTCTATCATAGCCTGCAGCAGGTGCTGCGCTTCTACGCCGAACGCGACAGGCACCCGGAAGACATCTATCCACGCGACGCACACGGGCGCGTCGAGATCTACGATGATCTGCCGGTGCGCTACCGTGGCAACATCGATCGCGTCGATGCCCCCTTTCAGGCGGCTTCGCCTGGCCTGAGCGCACAACAGCAAAGCGACATCATCGCCTTCCTCGGTACACTCAGCGACGCTGATACGAGCAGCCACTGATCTCGATGCGCGCGACTCAGGCGAGTAAACGCCGTTCGATGGCGTCGAAGTCGGGTATCCAGGCCAGTTCGCCCTGCCAGCGCACAGCCATGGCGTCCATGGGCCCAAGCTCGGACTGCACCTCGAAAAGATCTTCGAGCTCGTTCAGCTTGACCTTGGCCGGGCGGGCCTCATCTTGCAGGATCAGTCCGTAATAGCCTTGCGCTTCAGCGCTCAGCGTCTGGACGATGGCGACATGATGACGATCGCGCGGCGCGCTGCCGTCATTGAGCGCTTCATAGGCGAGCACCGGCAAGGTTTGTTCCTGCCAAAGCATCTCGCCCATATACCAGGGCGCCGCGTGTTCCGGGCGTTGCAAGGTGACGTCGCGCAGACTGGCCGCGATCGTCGTCGCCGGCACGAGAAGCTGCCGCCCCTGCAGGGGTAGTAAAAGGCACTCGACGATGCCCGTGGTGGCGGTCACCAGGGTTGCCGCACTCAGTACCGATGTGGTCGCCATGCCATCCTCTCTGTCACCATCTCATCTTCATGCCGACGCGGCGCCGAGCGCCTCGCCCTGTTGTTGCAGTTGTTGCAAGTGTTCGAGCACCCAGGCCGCCATCGTCTCGGGCGTGCCGCTGGCGCGCACACAGCCGGTCGCACGCATGGCATCGGGCTGCGAGCTGCAGGCCGAACTTTCGGCCGTCTGCGCGAAGATCACCCCGCCGCGCTCGACCAGCTGCGGTCCGGTCAGGGATCCATCAGCGCCCATGCCGCTGAAGATCACCGCCACGCTGCGCGCGCCAAAACGACGCGCCACATTGGCGAGCACCTGATCGATGGAAGGTGCGTAAGGACCATCCCAGGGGCGCGACAGCGGCAGAATCTCGCCCTGTACCGAGAAGTCGATCTCCTGTTCCACCGGCGCGATGAAGACCTGTCCCTGGGTGAGGACGTCGCCAGCCTCGGCGACCTTGATCTGCCAGGCATTGTGCCGACCGAGAACATGCGGCAACACCGATAGCATGCGCGTATCGATGTGCTGCGCGAGAATGAAGCTGATCGGCAGTTCGGCCGGCAGACAATCGAGAAAGGCCTTGACTGCAGCCGGCCCACCGAGTGAAGCGGCCAGCACGCCGACGAGGCACTGCGTCGCCGCCTTGCCATGCAGACCTACCGGAACGGCGAGTGGCTGTGCCGGCGGTGCGGTCTGATCGAGCTCATCGAGTCCGGCATCGAGGGCTGGCTCACCGACGGTATTGCGCAGCTTCAGGTAGACACGCCGCTCCCAGATCGTGCGCTCGATCGTGTTCTGGGGGGGGGCGGTCTCGATGCCGAAGAGCACCGGGCTGCCGGTCGTCAGGAGCAGATCGATATCGTCCTCATTATCGTCGGGCAGGTTGGCCATCCAGACGTCGACCCGCGCTTGTGGCACGTGCGCGGCGAGTTCAGCTCCGGTGCAAGCGACGCCGAGGCCATAGCCATGGCTGACGACGGCATGGCTGAGCGCCTGCACCTGATCCTGATCCTGCCCCACCACCCCGACACTGACTTGCTGGCCACGACTCATGCTCTCAATTCCTCTCCAGCAGTTCCTGCAAAGTTTCGAGTAGCTTCTGATCGACGAAGGGCTTGCCCATATAGGCGTCGACGCCGATGGCAAAAGCGCGCTCACGATGCTTTTCCCCGGTGCGCGAGGTGATCATGATGATGGGCAGCTTCTCCAGGCGCGGATTGTGTCGTACCAGAGCCGCCACTTCGAAGCCATCCATACGCGGCATCTCGATGTCGAGCAGCATGATGTCCGGCGTGATGTCTTCGAGGCGGGCGATGGCGTCCATACCGTCCTTGGCGAGGAGGACACGATAGCCATGCCGCTCGAGCAGGCGCGAGGTGACTTTGCGCACCGTCACCGAATCGTCGACGACCATCACCGTGCGCATCTTCAGCGCCAGGCTTTCCTGTGGCGCCGCCGGCAAGGCCGGTGTCGGCAGATCGGCAGGAGCGACGCTACCGCGCAGACGCAAGGTGAGCAGAGAAGCGCGCAGCATGGCTTGGAGATCAAGGATGATCACCACCGAGCCGTCACCCAAGATGGTGGCGCCCGAGATGCCAGCGACGCTGGCCAGCTGCGCCCCGACCGACTTCACCACCACTTCACGCGAACCCATCAGGCCATCGACCTGGACGGCGATACGACGCTGATCACCGCCACGCACGAGCAGCACTGGCAGGGGCATCTGCTGGCCGACCAGATTAGGCTTGCGATGACCATGCACGAACTCGCCGAGGTAGTGCAGTTGATAGGCGACCTGGGCGTACTCGAACAGCGGCGCATCGGGAGCATAATAACTCTCGAGCTCGGCCGGGCTGGCGCGCACGATGCCCTCGACCTGCTGCAGGGGCACGGCATAGATGTCTTCACCGCTGCGCACCATCAGGGCACGGTTGACCGAAACGGTGAACGGCAGACGGACGATGAAGGTCGTTCCCTGACCTGACTGCGAGCGGATCTCGACCGAGCCGCCCATCTGCTTGATCTCGCTCTGCACGACGTCCATACCGACGCCACGCCCGGAGATCTGGGTCACCGCTGCCGCCGTCGAAAACCCGGCATGAAAGATGAACTGCATCAGCTCATCATCGCTCAACTGTTCATCGGCTCGCATCAGGCCACGCTCGATGGCTTTGGTGCGCACCGATTCGAGCGCGATACCGCGCCCGTCGTCGCTCAGGGTGAGGACGACTTCACCGCCTTCACGACTGAGTGTGAGGATGACCTTGCCTTCCTCGGGCTTACCCTGCTCCTGACGCCGTGCCGGCTCTTCAATACCGTGGTCAACGGCGTTACGCAGCATGTGTTCGAGAGGGGCGACGATGCGCTCGAGCAGCGAGCGGTCCATTTCCCCTTCCGGATTGAGCACCTCGAGATCGGCGAGCTTGCCGACTTCCTGGCCGGTCTGCCGCACGATACGGCGCAGACGCGGCACCAGTCGCGAGAAGGGCACCATGCGCGTGCGCATCAGGCCTTCCTGCAATTCGGTATTGATGCGCGACTGCTGCAACAGCAGGGTCTCGGCATCACGCGCACGCTCGAGCAGGGTCGACTTGATGTCGACCAGGTCGGATGCGGACTCCGACAAGGCCTTGGACAGCTGGTTGAGTGCCGAGTACTGGTCCATCTCGAGAGGATCGAACTCTTCGTATTTGCCCTCGATCTCATGGCTATGACGCGCCCTGATTTGGGTCTCGAGCTCGATGTCCATACGGCGCAGCTGCTCGGCAAGACGCTGCACCGTAGTCCCCATTTCCTCGACCGATTGCTGAAAGTTCATCACCCCCTGCTCGACGCGACCGCGCGCGATCGAGGTCTCACCGGCGAGGTTGACCAGTTTCTCGAGCAGATCCGCCGAAACACGCACCAGTTCCTGCGGACCACGCGCGGCGTCGCCCTGGGCGTGGCGCAGCATGGGGGGGGGATTGACGAGACCGAGATCCTGCGGCCGTTCATGCAGGACCGGCAAGGATGGCGCCTCTTCGCGGCGATCAGCTTGCGGTGCCGGCGTGACCGCCGCCTCATCGACATCAGCCAATGCCGGCAGAGGCTCGGGCATCATCGGCACCGTCTGCGGCGCGCTGCCACCGAGACGGGCGAGCAAGGACTGCAGGCTCGCTTGCCGCTCGAGCTGTACCTGCCAGAACGTGCTCGTGCCATCACGCTCCTGCACGCGCGCCGCCAACAACTCGCTTTCCCAGGCGTGCACATGATCACCGATTTCACCGAGCTCGGCGAGACGCGCACCACCTTTGATGGTGTGCAGATGACGCATCAGCAAAGAGCGCTCCACCGCATCGTCCGGCACATCCATCAGGCGACTCAGGCTGGCATCGATGGCGCTGCTCAATTCACTCGATTCCTCGGTGAAATACTGCAGGATCTCCGGGTCAATGCTTGCACTCGTCACCGCTTCCGGCACCACCGGCGTCAGAGTGACGGCCGGGGCCTGTTCTTCAAAATTGTCCGGGTCGTCGATATAGGAACGCAGCATCGTGATCAGATCAGCCGTCGACGGGCAGGACTGTTGCGCGCGCAGCTGCGTCAGGGCATCGGCGAGGCGGTCCTGACAGCGATCGAGCAGGCGCTGCAGAGCGGCATGGGGCTGCAGGCGTCCGTCCGCCAGTCGCTCAAACAAGAATTCCATCTCGTGTGCGAGATCGCCGAGCGGGGTGATCTCCGCCATCCTCGCGCCGCCTTTGAGGGTATGCAGGGCGCGCTGCAGCTGCTGCACCGGCAGAAGATTTTCCGGCGCCTGCCGCCAAGCCTGCAGATCCGCCGCCGAACTGTCGAGGAGCTCCTCGGCTTCCTCGAGAAAGATCTCCAGAAGCTCGCTGTCATAAGCCGGCACCACCGCGCTGGTCACAGCGACCGGTGCCGGTGTCGCGATACTGTTGCGCAGCAGGGTCGGTCTGACCTCGATCAATGCGGCCAGCCGGCGCAGTACGTCCTGTGCCGCGTAGCCATGGCCATGCTGCTCGAGTTCTTTGAGCATCTGTCCCATCTGCTGCACGGCGAGATCGAGCACTTCCCAGGCCTCGGGGCTGCTAGCGATCCGCTCTTCATGGATGGCCTGCAGCACACTTTGCAGCGCGCGCGCCAGTTCAGCGACGCTCTCGACACCCGCCAGATGCGCCGATTCAGCGAGCTCCGGCAAAGCCGTCAGAGCAGCGGCGATCTCCTCCGCCTGCCGCGACTGCACCTGCACCTGCAGAGCCCGCAGACGCTCCTGCGCCTCGGCGATAAAGAGCTCGAGCAATTCACCATCGCCTTCGATGGCGAGGCCAACGAGCTCTTCCAGAACATCCTGCAGGACCAGGGGCGCGACGATCTCGATGTTGGCGGCGAGCGCGTCCATCATGTCGATGATCTGATCATGCGCCTCGATCAAGTGACCGCGCAGGGTCGCATCGAGCTGCAGCTGACCGGCGTGCAGGCGCTCATAGAGACGCGCCAGCACCTGCGTCAAGGCAGCGAGAGGCGACAGCTGCAGGTCTTCGGCGACCGCCGCCATGCGATCGAGTTCCGACATCAGCTGCAGATAGGTATCCTCGACATCGGCGCTGTCGAGCCAGCGCCCCAGCTCATCCGGCGCATCCAGGATGTGCTCGATCGAAGCGGCGAGAAGGCGCGTCACCGGGCTGCCATCATGACCGGCACTCTCGTTCGCCAGATCGGCTTGTATCGAGGCCTCGCCATCGAGGGCATGGATGCGTGCGAGCAGATCGGCATCAGCGAGCTGTGGCATTTCCCCCTGCCGCAGCTGCTCGATCCCGCTGGCGAGCATCACCCGATAATCCTGCAGAACACCGATATGACGCAGATCGAGGGTGTGGTTGAAGTTGCGCAGATTCTTGAACAGCGCCTCGAGCGG
>JAKBFV010000026.1 GCA_021833365.1 Pseudomonadota bacterium
AGCAAAAACCCACACAAATTGTCTGTACTCGATTCTTAAAGATCTTCGGCTACCGATCTTCTCGATCACCGCCCCTAGCAGGGAGCGCGTATTCTACGCGCTTTTTTCACCCGGTCAAGAAGTTTTTTGACCGTCTCGCCGTCAGCACAGTGGCGTCGGCGAGGTGGTGCATTATAGGGACTGTCAGCCGAGTGTAAAGCGCTTTTTCACTGCGTCGCGGCGGATCGCTCAGTTCTTGAGCGAAACGCGCGCTATCGCTTTCTTTCCGGCCTGCAAGACATGTCGGGCACCGACTTGCATGCGCCAGGATTCATCGACGGCCTGACCATCGACATAGGCGGCACGCCGCGCGATGACGTCGCGCGCCGCCGCCGCATTGCGCACCAAACCCGCTTGATTGAGCACCGCCGCCAACGGCAGGCTGTCACCCTGGCAGAGCAGTTCGATCTCCGGCATGTCTGCCGGCGTCGCACCCGGGGCCAGGCGATTGCCCGCCGAATGCGGTGCAGCCAGCGCCGCCTCCTCGCCATGGAAACGCGCTACCAGCTCATGCGCCAGAGCCCGCTTGGCTGCCTGCGGATGCCCATCCGCTGCGCTGCGCATGCGCCAGTCCTCGATCTCCTCACGGCTGGCGAAACTGAGCAGCTCGTAGTAACGCCAGATCAGCGCATCCGGCATCGATACCAGCTTTTCATACATCCCCCCCGGCGCCTCCGTGATACCGATGTAATTGCCGAGCGACTTCGACATCTTATGCACACCATCGAGGCCCTCCAGCAAGGGCAGGGTGATGATGACCTGGCTCTCCTGGCCTGCCTGCCGCTGCAGGGTGCGCCCCATGAGCAGATTGAACTTCTGATCCGTGCCACCGAGTTCGACGTCGGCCTGCAACGCAACCGAGTCATAACCTTGCAGCAGGGGATAAAGAAACTCATGGATGGCGATCGACTGCCCCGAGGCAAAGCGCTTGGCAAAGTCATCGCGTTCGAGCATGCGCGCCACCGGATACTGCGCGGCCAGGGCGATGAGATCGGCGGCACTGCTCTGCCCCATCCAGCTCGAATTGAAGACCACCTCGGTGCGTGCCGGATCGAGGATCTTGAATACCTGAGCGGCATAACTGCGCGCATTCTCCTGCACCTGCTCCTCGGTGAGGGGCGGGCGCGTGGCATTCTTGCCGGTGGGGTCGCCGATACGTCCGGTAAAATCACCGATCAGAAAGAGCACCTGGTGCCCGAGCTGCTGAAAGACACGTAGCTTGTTGATCAGAACGGTATGGCCGAGGTGCAGATCAGGTGCCGTCGGATCGAAGCCCGCCTTGACACGCAGAGGCTGCCCCCTGGACAGCTTGGCGAGCAGCTCTTCGCGCTGGATGATCTCTTCACTACCGCGCTCTATCAACGCCAGCTGTTCTTCCGGACTCATGGTCGTCATGCTCGATCCTGCTGCAATGCGGGGATGCTATTCTAGCAGCCTCGCATGGCGGAGCGAACAGATGAGCACAGCGATCTACATGGGCATGATGTCGGGCACGAGCATGGACGCCGTCGACGCCGTCCTCGTCACCTTCCCGACCGATCACAGCGTGCAGCTGCTCGCCAGTATCAGCCGCCCCTGGCCAGACGACCTGCGCCAGTCCCTGCTCGACCTCTGCCACCCCGGTGAACAGGAGCTCTATCGCCTGGCCCGTCTCGATGGCGATTGCGGCGATTTTTTTGCCGCTACCGCCGCTGCCCTGATGCAGGAATATGGCGTGCGCGGCGACGCGATCGCCGCCATCGGCAGCCACGGCCAGACGATCCGCCATGAGCCCGGCATCGGTCACAGCCTGCAGATCGGCGACCCCAACCGTATCGCTGAAGTGTGCGCCTGCCCGGTCGTCGCCGACTTCCGTCGCCGCGACCTCGCCGCCGGCGGCCAGGGAGCGCCTCTGGTTCCAGCTTTTCACGCCGCCCTGCTGCGTCAGGCCGGGATCGATCGCTGCGTCCTCAACCTCGGCGGCATGGCCAATATCACCTGGCTCGATGGTCGCCCTGAACGCGCCGTCAGTGGCTACGATACCGGCCCTGGCAATGTCCTGATCGACACCTGGATGCAAGAGCGTCATCACCTGCCTTATGACCCGCAGGGGCGCCATGCCGCCGCCGGACATATCGATGGCGACATGTTGCAGCTCCTGCTGCAACACCCCTATTTTGCGCAGAGCGCTCCGAAAAGCGTCGGCCGCGAGACCTTTCATCTCAACTTCATCGAACAGACCCTGACGCGACTCACACGCCGCCCCGACGATAACGACATCTTGCGCACACTGACCCGTCTAACGGCCGTCAGCGTCGCCGACTGCATCAGCGCACACGGCGAGCATGGCGAACTCATCCTCTGCGGCGGCGGCGTGCATAATCTCACCCTGCAAGCCGATCTCGGCGAGCTCCTGCCCGGCTTTAAGCTCAGTGACAGCGACGCTTACGGCATTCCGGCGCAATGGATGGAGGCGATGGCCTTCGCCTGGCTGGCGCGCGCGCGCCTGGAAAGACAGCCCGGCAACCTGGCAGCGGTCACCGGTGCGCGCGGCGGGCGTTGTCTGGGTGCGCTCTACGCACCCTGACTCATACCGAGAAGGAGGAGCCGCAACCGCAGGTGCTCTGCGCATTGGGGTTGTTGACGGTAAAGCGCGAGCCCTGCAAGCCCTCGCTGTAATCAACCTGCGAACCTGCGAGATACTGAAAGCTCAGGGCATCGACGACCATGCGCACATCGCCATGCGTAAAGATGGAGTCATCCTCTCTGAGCGCATCATCGAAAGTGAAGCCATAGGAAAACCCGGAACAACCACCGCCGGTGATATAGACACGCAAGAAAAGATTTTCATTGTCTTCGGCCGCCCGCAGCTTACGCACCTTCGCCGCCGCCGCGTCGGTCAGGATCATCTCCTGTGATTGCATCGACATGATTCAGCCTCCACACACGAGGTTTGAGCATACCACAATCCCTAGCTTTTCAATAGGGTATTGCCGACTCAAGCGGGGCTCGGATCCCATTTGAACTGCTGTTCGACGTGCTCACGCTGCCGCCCCGACACATCGAGGCGCAAGGTCACCAGCTGCGGCTGAAACCCTGGCGGCAAGACCCACTCACCAGAAATGCTCTGGAAATACTGCAAACTAAAACGATCATCGCCTATATGCAGGGTTATGCGGCGCGGACTACCGGCTTGCAAGCCGCGCACACTGACTTGGATCTGACCGACATCGCTCGTGCCCTCGCGATGTGCTCGCGTCAACAGAAGGTGATAGACGTAGCGCTGCCGATCGGCGGTAGGATGCAGGACAAAGCGCTCAATGCTCAGCCCGCGGTCGTGCGCGTGCGGGTTGATGACCTGCTGGTACAGATGCAGCTGCTGCTCGAGCGCCGCCATACCATCGAGCAGGTCTTTGTTTTGCTGTTGCAAGCGATCCATGGCGGCCTGCGTCAGCAGGCGATCACGCTGCGCCAGCACCGTCTGATCGCGCCCGCGCCGCCATTCCTGAGCATAGAGGGCGACGGTCTGACGCAGCTCGAGGACTTCGCGAGGTGAAGCACCGGAAAGGGCGGCGCCGTCATAACGTCCGAGGATGAAAGCCAGGATCGCCACGACGACAAGACGCAGACCACCATTCCTCTGGATTCGTCGCCACACCGCCACGCGCCAGGACATCATGCCTCAGGGCAGGACCGGTACATGCAGCAGACCGCGGTCCTGCGGTAAACCCAGCATCAGATTCATATTCTGCACGGCTTGACCCGCCGCCCCCTTGACCAGATTGTCGATGACCGACAGCAGCACGATGGTATCGCCACCTTGCGGCTGATGCAGCGCCAGCCGGCAGAGATTGCTGGCACGCACGCTGCGCGTCTCCGGCAGGGACCCCGCCGGCATGACGTCGACAAAAGGCTGTTCGGCATAATACTGCTCGTAATGCTGCTGCAACTCCTTGATATCGACCTGTGCCCGCACATAGAGCGTGGCGTGGATGCCGCGAATCATCGGCAGCAGATGCGGCACGAAGGTCAGCCGCACGGGAGCTTCAGCGTAAGCCGATAGCTGTTGCTCGATCTCCGGCAAATGACGATGTCCGGCGACACCATAGGCTTTGAAGGAATCACCCGCTTCAGCCAGCAAGGAACTCAGGTGCGCCTGCCGCCCCGCCCCCGATACACCAGACTTGCAATCGGCCACGATGTGCGCAAGATCGACGCCAGGCCTGCGCAGCAAGGGCAGCAAAGCCAGCTGGACCGACGTCGGATAACAGCCGGGGTTGGCGACCAGGCGCGCCGCCGCGACGTCGGCAGCATAAAATTCCGGCAAGCCGTACACCGCCTCAGCAAGAAATTGCGGACAGACGTGCGCTTGACCATACCAACGCGACCAGAGCTCGGCATCGCGCAAACGAAAATCAGCACTGAGATCGATCACCTTGACCTGTGCCGCCAATAGATCTGGCACCATCTTCATCGCCACCCCGTTGGGTGTGGCAAAAAACACCAGATCACATTCACCGAGAAGATCGAGTGTCGGCTCGGTAAAGGAGAGATCGACATGACCACGCAGGTTCTGAAACATGGCAGCGACGCTCTGCCCGGCCTCCGAACGCGAAGTGATGGCGTGCAGGCGCACGTCGGGGTGCGTCGCCAGCAGCCGCAGGAGCTCAACGCCGGTATAACCCGTTCCACCCACGATACCAATCTTGAACATAGAACCTCTCCCTTGCACAGCCACCATTATCGACCAAGGAGCGACAGCGGTAAATGCAGCTTACACTCCTCCCACCAGCGAGCAGCAACTTGTTTTAGCACCGCCTGCTGTTAGAATCGTCCAGCCATCCGAGGACACCCAGCATGCAGACGCTCAAAGCCCTTCACATCATCGCCATGGTCAGCTGGTTCGCCGGCTTGTTTTATTTACCCCGGCTCTTCGTCTACCACGCCATGACCGAAGACCAGCTGGGACGTGAGCGCTTCGTCGTCATGGAGCGCAAGCTCTACCGCGGCATCATGACGCCGGCCATGCTCGCGACCATCGCCTTCGGCTTGGCCATGCTCCTGCCGCACTGGGCCCTCTACCGCCAGCAGATCTGGGTTCACGTCAAACTGACCCTGGTGCTGCTCCTGATCGCCTACCACCTGCTCTGCGGTCGTATTCGCGGCGATCTTGCTGCTGGACGTTGCCGGCATGGCCACGTATTTTTTCGCTGGTTCAATGAGATTCCAGTCTTGTTTCTGGTCGCCATCGTCATGCTCGTCGAACTCAAACCTTTCTGACCGTCTATGCCGCCCAGCGTCCTGATCATCGCCGGCCTCGACCCCAGTGGCGGCGCCGGGCTGTCCGCCGACATCGAGACGCTGCATGCCCTCGGCTGCCACCCTCTGCCCCTGATCAGCGCGCTCACCGTGCAGGACAGTCACAAGGTTCACGCCTTCGTCCCTACCGACCCGGATCTGCTGCGCCGACAACTGGCGACACTGCTCGCCGACTTGCCCGTGCAGGCGATCAAGCTGGGTATGCTCGGCAACGCCGCCATCGCCGCCGTCGTCTTCGAACTCCTGCAACAGAAACCGCAGGTGCCGGTCATCTGTGACCCTGTCCTCGCCGGCAACCTCGCCGGCTCATTGGCACAGTCCGATCTCCTGCCGGCCTTACAGCGACTCTGGCCGCGGGTGCACCTGCTCACCCCCAACGCCATTGAACTGGCGGCTCTGACCACGCAGGGTGACGTCGGCGAGCTGCTCGCCGCTGGCATCGAGCATGTCCTGCTCACCGGCGGACACACGCCCGGCGCGCAACTGACCAACATCCTGTACAGCCGCAGCCAGGCACCACAGAGCTGGCATATCGATCGCCTCATCGGGGAATTCCATGGCAGCGGCTGCACCCTGGCCGCCGCCTGTGCGGCTGGACTGGCGCACGGCCTGCCGATCACGGCGACGGTGGCGCAGGCACAGGATTTCACGACACGGGCCCTGCGACACGCCTTCACACCAGGCCACGGACAGTCACTGCCATGGCGCTGAATTTGTATCGACAGATCTATGCCATCACGCCCGAGCGTGATGATGACGAGTTGTTATTCACCCAGGTCGAGCAGGCTCTGACCGCCGGCCTGCGCTGGCTGCAATATCGCGACAAGAGCAGCTCGCCGGCACAGCGTCGGGTGCGCGCGCGCACCCTGACCGATCTCTGTCATCGTCACGCCGCGCGCCTCATCATCAATGATGACGTCGAGCTCTGCTTGCACAGCGGTGCCGATGGCGTCCATCTCGGACGCAGCGACGGCTCGCTCGCACAAGCCCGCTTGCGCCTTGGCCAGGAATACCTCCTCGGCGCCACCTGCCACGCCGACCTTGAACTCGCCCGCCAAGCCTCCACCTACGCCGACTATGTCGCCTTCGGCGCTTTTTTCCCTTCCCGCAACAAACCGCAGGCTGAGCGCGCCCCACTCGATATTCTCAGGCAGGCGGCGAGCCTGGGCAAACCGAGGGTGGCTATTGGCGGCCTGAGTCTGGATAATGCGCCTGCAGTCATCGCCGCCGGGGCCGATGCCCTGGCCATGATCAGCGCCCTGTTCGACGCGCCCGACATCGGTCAGCGCTGTCGCCAGTGGCTGGCTTTATGGATGCCCCTTCCACCCCATCCCGAGACGTCACTGCGGAGATAGCCATGCGTCAATCCGACCTCCTTTTTCAGCGTGCCTGCGCAGTTCTTCCCGGCGGGGTCAATTCGCCCGTGCGTGCCTTCCGTAGCGTCGGCGGCACCCCCATTTTCATCGCCAGGGCGCAGGGGGCCCGCCTCTATGATGTCGACGGCCGCAGCTATATCGACTACGTCGGCTCCTGGGGGCCGATGATCCTCGGACATGCCCATCCCACCATCATCGAGGCCGTCCGGGAAGCTGCCCTCGACGGTCTCTCCTTTGGCGCCCCGACCGCCCACGAGGTCGACATGGCGGAAGCGGTACGCCGCTTGATCCCGAGCATGGAGATGATGCGCATGGTCAGCTCCGGGACCGAAGCGACGATGAGCGCCATCCGTCTGGCGCGCGGCTTCACCGGTCGCGACCTCCTGGTCAAGTTCGAGGGCGGCTACCATGGCCACGCCGATTCCCTGCTGGTCAAGGCCGGTTCCGGCGCACTCACCCTCGGCGTACCGACGTCGCCCGGCGTGCCGGCCGATCTCGCTCGCCACACCCTGACCCTGCCCTACAATGACCCGGCGGCGGTGGAGCGTCTGTTCGCCGAGCGCGGTGACCAGATCGCCTGCATCATCGTCGAACCCGTCGCCGGCAATATGAACTGCATCCTGCCGTGCCCCGGCTTTCTCGAGACCCTACGCCATTGCTGCGACCGTTCTGGCAGCGTCCTCATCTTCGATGAGGTGATGACGGGCTTTCGCGTTGCCCTCGGGGGCGCCCAAGAGCGCTATGGCATACGCCCTGACCTGACCACCCTGGGCAAAATCATCGGCGCCGGCCTGCCTGTCGGCGCCTTTGGCGGCCGTCGCGAGATCATGGAGCAGCTGTCTCCTCTCGGACCCGTCTACCAGGCTGGCACCTTATCAGGCAATCCTTTGGCCATGCGTGCAGGCCTGGCCATGCTCAGCGAACTGCAAAAACCTGACTTTCATCGCCATCTCGAGAGTCAGCTGCAGACCCTGCTGCGTGGCCTGCAGGAAGCCGCCGCACGCGCCGGCCTGCCTTTTCAAACGACACAGGCTGGCGGCATGTTCGGCATCTTCTTCAGCGCCCGCCCGGTGGAAACTTTTGCCGATGTGCAAAACTGTGACATCGAGCGCTTCCGTCAATTCTTTCACGGCATGCTCGCGCAGGGCGTCTATCTGGCTCCCTCCGCTTTTGAAGCCGGCTTCATCTCCAGCGCGCATGGCGAGGCTGAGATTGCTGCCACCTTGTCGGCCGCCGAACACGTCTTCTCGACCATGGGCTGATCGGCATGAGAACGCCGCGACGCTACCTGCTGGTCGCGCTGGGACTATCCATGTCCCTACACCTGCTGGCGTTCTTCTACCCGACCTTGCTCACTGCGAGCGAGGATCTGTCACCCCCTGATCAGGCCAATGTGCTGAGCCGCCACGCTGGTGGCCATCTCAGCCATGTGCATCTACAGCTGAACGCGGATGGTGATCTGCCGGCTGCCGGCCGTACGCTGCATATTCACTGGTTGTTGCCGGCACTCATCACCAAGCCGGCGCCGGCACGGCCCCCTCGCACAGCACACCGGCATCACCGCCACCACCCCTACAAGAAACGCTTGGCTCAGCAGGCTGCACCTGCACCGATACCTACACCGATACCTACACCGATACCTACACCTGCACCAGCACCTGCACCAGCACCCCTGCCTGCATCTATCGCGACAAACACGTCCAGCGATGCTCCCATCGTCGACAGCCATGCTGTCCATGCACCGCTGCCCAATCCACCACCGGCACCGATGCTTCCGGCAAGCCCGCCGGCACCCGCCGATACCAGCAGCGCACCACCATCGGTGGCTGAGCCGAATGCCGATGTCGCGCACAGCGATCAAAGCACACCGACCCTGCTGCCACCGGCTGACCTCGATACCCATGCTTTCCCGCACGATGTGCGTGCCCTCTATCACTTGCGCGTCGGTCTCAGCATCCCCGTCGGCGCCGATGCCCTCGAGCACTGGCAGATCCAAGGCTCGACTTATCACTTGCAGCTGGATGCACGCAAGTTCGGTTTCAAGGCGCGCATCATCAGCCTCGGCGCGATCAGTGAACATGGCCTCGCGCCGCAACACTTTGAGCTGCAGCTCAATGGTCATTCCCATACCGTGGCCGACTTCTCCTATGCCTCGCATAGCCTCAGTCAGGGTTCTCCCCTGCATCTGAAAACCACTGCCTTTCCCGATGGCACACAGGACATGTTCAGCTTCGCCTATCATCTGGCGTTGACCTTCGCTGATCACCCCGACGTCGAGATGACCGTCACCAATGGCTCGACGCTCTACCTCCTGCATTTTACCGTTGTCGATGAAGAGACCCTGAGCTTGCCGGCCGGAACTTTACGCACCATCCATCTGCGCGGCAGTCGCCAGGCCAGTGGCAGCACCCAGACTCAGGCGGGTTTCGACGCCTGGCTGGCACCCGATTTCTGTAACATTCCGGTGCGTATGAGTGGCCCCGACAGCTCCGGACATCTTTTTGTCATGACGCTGAAGTCCCTGGAGTTTGATGGGCAGCCACTTTTCGGTCAGAATCTGCCCAGGGACATGAGCGACGATGGCCATCTGCCCACTCAGCTCGCTCCCCTGCCGGAGGTTCAACCCTTGCTACAGGCGCCACACTGATGCCGGATCTCTCGACTTCGCTGTTAGGCTTCCTCGCCGCCATGCTCATCGGCGCCCTCATCGGCCTCGAACGTGAACGCCACAAGAGCGAACTCGCTGAATCTGGTGCACCGGGCGTACGCTCTTTTGCCATCGCCGCTCTCAGCGGCGCCACCGCCAGCTGGCTGCAACAAAATCACCCTTTCCCGGGATTGCTGCTAGCCATCTGCGCCCTCGTCGCTGCCGCTGGCCTGCTGCAGTTCACCGCTGAGCTCTACCATCAGCGCGAGAGCAGCAGCCTGACCACACAGCTGGCACTGATCATGAGCGTACTCCTCGGCGCGCTCGCCATGGACTCGCGTCACCTCGCCGCCGCTCTGGCCATCTGTACCATGGCGCTGCTCGCCTACAAACGCCCCCTGCATGAAGCGATCAAGTCTTTGCATGAGGACGATGTCTACGCTGCCGCACGCCTGTTGATCGTTTTTTTCATCATTTTACCGCTCCTGCCACAACACGCCGTCGACCCCTGGGGAGCGATCAATCCCTATCAGCTCGGCTGGCTGGTGGCGCTCTTATCTGGCTTGAGCTTTGCCGGTTATCTGGCGGCGCGCCACTTTGGCCGCACACAAGGCAGCCTGCTCACCTCGCTCGCCGCCGCTCTGGTGTCGAGCACCGCCGTCACCCTCAGTCTGGCGCGCCAAAGCCGACGTCTGGCTGCGAACGAGCGCGAACATCTGTTGTTGGCGGCTAATGCCGCTGCTGCCTGGGGCGTCATGTTCGTGCGTCTGCCGCTGGTCGTGGCCCTGCTCGATCCGCACCTCGGCGTCTGGGTCGGCGTGCGTGAAGTTCCCCTGGCCCTGCTCTGCGGCCTGTTCGCCGTGGTTGCCCTGCGCCGCTCGCAACAGACTACTCACGGCAGCAATGCTCCGGAGTTGCGTAATCCCTTCAGCCTACTGGAAGCCCTGCAATACGCCTTCTTCCTCGCTGCCCTGTTGCTCATCGCCCATCTCGCCAACACCTATCTGTCACCGCGCGCCCTGCCCTTCGTCGCCGCGATCGCCGGTCTCACCGACGTCGACCCGATCAGCGTCGCCATGGCGCAGCAGGCTCTCCATGCCACCAACCCGAGCCCTTTCGCGCAAGCCATCCTGGTCGCCACGATCAGCAATTCGGTGGTGCGCTTCATCATCGCCATCGTCATCGGCCAAAAACGCTTCTTCCTGCCACTCCTCGCCCTGCTGCTGGCGATCTGCCTGCCCCTGGTCGCCTGCTTGTGAACCTGCATGACGTCGAAAGCCAATCCTTAGTTTGAAAGTTTGACATCTATCGAACTAATGACTAAGGTAGGCGCGTCATCGTCATCGAGAGGACCATCATGAGCGATCCCTTGCAACGCCCCCTGACCCTGCCCAATGGCAGCATCCTGCCCAATCGCATCGCCAAGTCCGCCATGAGCGAAGCCCTGGGAACACCCGACAATCATCCCACGGCCGCCCTCGATGCTTTGTATCGGCGTTGGTCGCAAGGCGGCTGCGGCCTGCTCATCACCGGCAATGTCATGGTCGATCGTCGTGCCCTCGGTGAGCCCAACAATGTCGCTCTCGAAGATGATGGCGATCTGGCGATGCTGCAAGCCTGGGCCGAAGCTGCCACCAGCGCCGGCAACGCCTGCTGGATGCAGCTCAACCATCCTGGCAAACAGGCCCCGAAAGGTTTGAACCAGGAGACCGTCGCGCCTTCCGCCGTCGGCTTTGGTGCGGAACTTGCGCGCTTCTTCGACACACCACGCGAACTCAAGGAGAGCGAGATATGGGATATCATCGCCCGCTTCGGTCGCGCCGCCGCCCTGTGTCAGCGTGCCGGTTTCACCGGCGTGCAGATCCATGCCGCGCACGGTTACCTGATTTCGCAGTTCCTCTCGGCACGCCATAATCTGCGTCAGGATGCCTGGGGCGGTGATGCCGAACGCCGCCGCCGCTTCGTCCTCGAAGTCTACGCCGCCATACGCACGGCCGTCGGCGCCGACTTTCCTATCGGCATCAAGCTCAATTCCGCCGATTTCCAAAAAGGCGGGGTCAGCGAGGAAGAGGCCAGCGCCCTCATGCGCAGCCTCGACGCTGCCGGCATCGACTTGATCGAGATCTCAGGTGGCACTTACGAAGCACCGGCGATGTCGACCGGCATGTCCCTCGCCAACAGCAGTCGCGAACGGGAAGCCTACTTCCTCAGCTTTGCCGAAAAAGTTCGCCATGAGGTCAAGGCCCCCCTGATGGTGACGGGAGGATTCCGCACACGCCAGGGCATGGTTGCCGCTCTCGACAGTGGCGCCCTCGACCTCATCGGCCTCGCCCGCCCGCTGGCGATCGAACCGGACTTTCCGCGCCGCATCCTGGCTGGAGAGCCGCCGCGCCAGAAGACTCCCGCCCGCATCAGCACTGGCATCGGGGCGATCGATCGCATGGCGTTGATGGAAGTCGCCTGGTATGGCCGCCAGTTGCGCCGCATGGGTCAGGGCCATGAGCCCAAACCCCGCGAAAGCGCTCTCGCTTCTCTCGCCATGACCCTGTTCGAATCAGGCTGGCATACCTTGCGTTCACGCCGCGTGCGCGCCTAAATCTCAGGAGTCCGAACATGACCACCCCATCCACCGCCCTCATCACCGGCGCATCGAGCGGCATCGGCCGCGCTCTCGCACAACGCTTCGCCGCCGCCGGGCACGCCCTCATCCTGGTCGCCCGACGCGAAGCCGCCCTGCAGGAACTGGCGCAGGAACTCCGTCAGCGCCATAACATCACAGTCACCGTCATCGCTCATGACCTCAGCACCACAGGGGCCGCGGCCGCTCTGATGCAGGACATCGAGGCCGCCGGCCTCGAGGTCGACATCCTGGTCAACAATGCCGGCCTCGGCTTCAATGGCGCTTTCGTCGACTCCGAATTACCACAGATCCAGGCCATGCTGCAGGTCGATATGATCGCGCTCACCGAACTCTGCCATCTCGCCTTGCAGGGCATGAAGCGCCGCGGTCATGGTCGTATCCTCAATGTCGCCTCGGTCGCCGCCTTCCTGCCTTGTCCGCAATTCGCCGTCTATGCCGCCTGCAAAGCTTATGTCCTGTCGCTATCGGAGTCCCTGCGGCATGAATTGCGCGGCGCGAACATCAGTGTCACCTGCCTCTGCCCGGGAGCGACAGCGACGGAATTCCACGCTGTCGCCGGCAACGAGGGCACCCTGATCATGCGCATGATGGACAGCCCGGAGATGGTCGCCGAACAAGCCTATCGCGCGACCCTGGCCGGGCGCGGCATGATCATCAGCGGCTGGATCAACAAGCCTCTACCCTTCTTCTTGCAGCTTCTGCCGCGCTCCTGGGCGATGAGCCTGGCCGGTCGCGCCGCCCGCCGGCAGGTGGCCTGAGATCAAGCCTTGCCGCCATCGTGATTTACCGGCGATGGCGGCGACTGCTAGACTAAGCTCTTTGGCGACCCTCAATGCAGACTTCCGGCATGCTCACTTCTTCCGTTGCGACCGACGAACTGGCGCGCGCTTTCAAAGCACTCGCGCACCCCAATCGTCTCGCCATCTATCTTGAGCTCTTGCGCTACAGCGAAACCTCGATCAAACACAGCTGCTGCCTGGGCGACATCATCCGGCACCTCGATATCGGCGCACCCACCATCTCGCACCACATCAAGGAGCTGGTCAATGCCGACCTGATCCGGGCCGAACGCGACGGTAAATTCCTGCGCTGCCGCATCAATCCGGCCATGCGCGATCGGCTCGGCGCCTTCTTCAACGCCGCACCGATCTGAGCCTAGGGATACGCTGTCATCGGCCCTTGTCGGCCATTTTCCTCAGGCCACGCCGAATGCCGCCGGCGAGCACGCCCGCCACCAGACCACCGACACCGGGCAGAGGCGACTCGAACCAGATCTGCCAGATGACCTGACAAGCGCCATCTCGTTCGTGAAACTCGATCTGCCCACGATGCGCACGCAAGGGCCCGCCACCGCGGCTGATGCGATAATCGATCCGTCGCCCGGCCTGTTGCGCCACCACCGTCTCCTCGACAGCCAGTGGCCAAAACCCGATGCGTCGCACCGAACCGACGCCATTGGGCTCGGCATCGCCGGCCCGTATCCTCCGACACGGCACGCCGAAGACCGCCTGCAACTGATCATGGTCAGAGAGGCGCGCAAACACGGCAGCGCCCTCTTCATGAAAAGATTGTTCAATGCATAAATGGTGCTGACTCATCTGCTCTCCTCCTGATCTCACAGATCTCCAGGCGCCACCCGCAAAACCTCTTCCAGGGTGGTCCATCCAGCGCGCACCTTGAGAGCGCCGTTCAAACGCAAGGTATGCATGCCTTCCTTGCAGGCCTGGCGACGCAGTTGCGCGGCATCGGCGCGCTCACTGATCATACGCCGCAAGGTCGGCGACATCACCAGGATTTCATGAATGCCGGTGCGGCCGCGATAGCCCGTGCCCCGGCAGGACTTGCAGCCGACGGCATGATAGATGCGTTCCGGCGCCTCGATCTTCCACGGACGGGTGCACTCCGCCCAGGCCACGGCATCGACGGCGTCAGCTCTTTTACACTCCGGACAGAGCAAGCGCACCAGGCGCTGCGCCATGATGCCCTGCAAGGTGGCGGCGATGAGAAAAGGCTGAATGCCGATGTCGAGCAAGCGCGTCACACTGCTCGGAGCATCATTGGTATGCAGGGTGGACAATACGAGATGTCCGGTGAGCGCCGCCTGGATCGCCATATCAGCGGTTTCAGCGTCACGAATCTCACCGACCATGATGACGTCGGGATCCTGGCGCAAGAGCGCCCGTATGCCTTCGGCGAAATTCAGATCGATGCCCTGCATGACCTGCATCTGATTGAAACTGGGCTCGAGCATCTCGATCGGATCTTCCAGGGTGCTGACATTCACCTCGTCGCTGGCGAGCTGACGCAAGGTGGCGTAGAGCGTCGTCGTTTTCCCTGACCCGGTCGGCCCGGTCACCAGGATGATGCCACTGCTCTGGGCGCACATCTGCTGCCAGTTTTTCAGTTCGACACCGTCCAGTCCCATGTTCTCGAAACTCTGCTGCAGCAGGTCGGGGTCAAAGATACGCATGACCATCTTTTCCCCGAAGGCCGTCGGCAACGTCGAGAGACGCAACTCCACCTCCCCACCATCGGGCTTGCGTGTCTTCACGCGCCCATCCTGCGGCCGCCGCTTTTCCGCGATATTCATGCGCCCGAGAATCTTCACCCGCGCCACCACCGCCGCCATCACCGCCATCGGCAGTTCCTGCATGACGTGCAGAACACCGTCGATACGAAAACGCAGACGCCCGGTGTCCCGCCGTGGCTCGATATGGATGTCACTGGCACCTTGCTCGAAAGCGTACTGGAAAATCCAATCGACGATGGAGACGATATGCTGATCGTTGGCATCGGGATTGCCCAACTGACCAAGATCGACCTCGACTCCGACGCCCCCTGGTCGCTGCCCGACCTGAGTGCCGGCGCGATCGATGGAGCGCGCCAGCTGATAGAACTCACGCGTATAACGGCGCAAACGATCGGGGTGCACGAGGACGCGCTCGATACGACGTTCGCCGAGGGTGCGCTGCAGATCCGGGATCCAGCTCGTATGCTCGGGCTGGGTGGTACCGATGCGCACGACGTGTTCATCGACGGCGAGCGCCAGAATCTCATGACTCTCGGCAAAACGCTGCGACATCACCGCCGCCACGCGTGCCGGCTGAATGCGCAGCGGATCGATATGCACCAACTCGAGATGCGTATGCGCGGCCAGCCATAGACAGAGCCTGTCGAGATCCAACAGGGCGCCGGTATCGCATTCTTGCAGGCGTATCCGCGCGATGATCTCGAGGGGATGCTGCTGGCGGCTATCGGCGGAGCGCGGCAAGGCCCGGATGATGGCAGCATCGGCGGCTGTGATGCGGCCATCTTTGAGCAAGGCGTCGGCATACCAGGGTAATTCAGGGCGCATGCTGATCTGAGCTTGAAGGGTCCAGCGCATTCTGGCCTGCAATGCCGCGCGAAGCAAGAACAGCATCTACACTGCATAACAAGTCCCGCCATCACCGATGAAACCCGACCATGACCCACGATGACAGCGAGCTGTCCTTTCTCGAGCTCGGCCCTGAACTGATCCAGGAGTTTCTCGCCTCCTGCGAGGATACCTGTGACGCCATCGACCATACCCTGGCGGCTCTCGGTCCCGATGCCGGCAGCGGCCAGATTCATCGCCTGTTTCGTGACCTGCACTCTTTCAAAGGCAACTGCCGCATGGTGTTTCTCGACGCTTACGTCGACGTCCTGCATGCCTTGGAGGAGATCGTCGAAGATATGCGCGACGAACGCCTCGATTATCATCCCCTGATCGGCGAGTTCCTCGGCTATGGCGTCCATGCTGTCCATGACCAGATACAGACCCTCGTACAGCAGGGCCATCTCGACCATGAGGCCTTGCACGGCCTGCGCCTCTGGATCGAGCAGGCCAACCAGAACCGTGCGGCGCGCATCGAGCAACGCTTCGCCCTGCCGCACGCCACCGCCACCGCCCCCGCCCCCGTGGCGCTGGCGACGATACCCGACCTCCCCAGCGATCTCGATCTGATGTTATCGCTCGGACAAAGACTCGATGGCTTGAGCATCTATCGGCGCGGACGTCTGGAGCTGATGATGGAACTGGCCCATCTGCTCAACACCGCACTCGGGGGGCCCTGTCATGACGACCAACTCATGGCTGCCGTCAGCCTGCATGATATCGGCATGGCCTTCGTGCCGCATGGCATCTTCAACAAGGAAGCTGAACTGAGCCGTGATGAGCAGCGCCTGATGCAAAGCCACGTCGAAGTCGGCTACCAACTCTTACGCCGCATGGGCAACTGGGATGAGGCGGCCATCATGGTGCTGCATCATCATGAGCGCTATGACGGCAAAGGCTATCCGCAGAAACTGCAGGCCACCGATATTCCCGTCGGATCGCGCATCCTCGCCCTGGTCGACACCTATAGCTCGATCACCAGTGAGCGCGCCGATCGGTACTCGCGTAAATCCCTGTTCAGCGCCATCGCTGAGATCAATGCCCATCGCGGTAGCCAGTTCGATCCGCACATGATCGACAGCTTCAATGACGTCATCCGCCAGCAGATAGCACGCCAGCACGCCGGCGAAACAGCGACGCCCGCACGATAGGGCGGCCAGTGCTTTCGCCTTCACCCGGATTGGACTAAAATGGCGTGCTGATCCTATCAACCCAAGGCGCACCTTCGATCACGAGTCGATGGTGTTGAGGCCGTCCATATCGAGGAGAGCACCGTGCTCGAAGACTATCGCAAACAGGCTGCCGAACGTGCAGCGCAAGGCATCCCCGCCAAGGCTCTCGATGAGACCCAGGTCGCAGGTCTGATCGATCTGCTGAAGTCCCCCCCGGCCGGCGAAGAAGCCTTCATCCTCGACCTTTTCGAAAACCGTGTTCCTGCCGGCGTCGACCCGGCCGCTTACGTCAAGGCGGCTTTTCTGGCGGCGATCACCCGTGGTGAGGCGAGTTCGCCGCTGATTCAGGCGGAGCACGCCGTCAAGCTGCTCGGCACCATGCTCGGCGGTTACAATGTCGCCCCGCTGGTGGCTCTGCTCGACCACCCCAGCCTGGCTACGGCGGCTGTCGAGGCGCTGAAAGGCACCCTCCTCATGTTCGACGCCTTCCATGACGTCCAGGAAAAGGCGCAAGCCGGCAATACCCACGCCCAGAACCTTTTGCACAGCTGGGCTGAGGCCGAATGGTTCACGCGCCTGCCGGAAGTGCCGCACAAGATCACCGTCACCGTCTTCAAGGTCAGCGGCGAGACCAACACCGACGACCTGTCGCCGGCGCAGGATGCCTGGAGCCGTCCGGACATCCCCTTGCACGCCCTCGCCATGCTCAAAAATGCCCGCGAAGGCATCCAGCCCGACGTCCCCGGCAACATCGGCCCCCTGCGGCAACTGCAAGGACTCAAGGACCAGGGACACGTCGTCGCCTATGTCGGCGATGTCGTCGGCACCGGCTCGAGCCGCAAGTCCGCGACCAACTCGGTGCTCTGGCATACCGGCCATGACATCCCTTACATTCCCAACAAACGTGGCGGCGGCGTCTGCATCGGCGGCAAGATCGCGCCCATCTTCTTCAATACCATGGAAGACGCCGGCGCCCTGCCTTTCGAAGCCGACGTCAGCGCCGTCAATACCGGCGATGTCATCGACATCTACCCCTATGAAGGCAAGATCACCCGCCACAACAGCGACGAAGTGGTGAGCCGCTTCACCCTGAAAAGCCAGGTGCTGCTCGATGAAGTGCGCGCTGGCGGCCGTATCAACCTGATCATCGGCCGCAGTCTGACCAGCAAGGCGCGTGAAGCTCTGTCCCTGCCGCCCATCGATCTGTTCCGCAAGCCGCAGCAGCCCGCCGATAGCGGCCGTGGTTACAGCCTGGCGCAGAAGATGGTCGGCAAGGCCTGCGGCGTCGCTGGCGTGCGTCCTGGCACTTATTGCGAACCGCATATGACGACGGTCGGTTCGCAGGACACGACCGGCCCGATGACGCGTGATGAACTCAAGGATCTCGCCTGCCTCGGCTTTTCAGCCGATCTCGTGATGCAGTCCTTCTGTCATACCGCCGCCTACCCGAAACCGGTCGACGTGCAGATGCATCACTCGCTGCCCGACTTCATCATGAACCGCGGCGGTGTGTCGCTGCGCCCAGGCGATGGCATCATCCATAGCTGGCTCAACCGCATGCTGCTGCCGGACACCGTCGGCACCGGCGGCGACTCGCATACCCGCTTCCCGCTCGGCATCTCCTTCCCGGCCGGATCCGGCCTGGTCGCCTTCGCCGCCGCCACCGGCGTCATGCCCCTGGACATGCCGGAGTCGGTGTTGGTGCGCTTCAAGGGTCAGATGCAGCCCGGCATCACCCTGCGCGACCTCGTGCACGCCATCCCCTACCAGGCGATCAAGTCCGGTCTGCTCACGGTCGAGAAGAAGGGCAAGAAGAACGTCTTCAATGGTCGCATCCTCGAAATCGAGGGTCTTGAGTCACTGACCGTGGAACAGGCTTTCGAGCTCTCCGACGCCTCGGCCGAGCGTTCGGCGGCGGCTTGCACCATCACCCTGTCGGAGCAGAGCGTCAAGGACTACCTGAACTCGAACATCACCCTGCTGCGCTGGATGATCGCCAATGGTTACGGCGATGCACGCACCATCTACCGGCGCATCGCCGCGATGGAAGCCTGGCTGGCGCAACCCAAGCTGATGCGCGCCGACGCCGATGCCGAGTACGCTGCCATCATCGAGATCGACATGAACTCGATCACCCAGCCCATCCTGTGCTGCCCGAACGATCCTGATGACGCCCGCTTGCTGAGCGACGTCGCTGGGGCCAAGGTGGACGAGGTGTTCATCGGCTCGTGCATGACCAATATCGGTCACTTCCGCGCCGCCGGCAAACTGCTCGAGCAGGTCGAAGGCGGGTCGCTGGCAACGCGCATGTGGATCGCACCACCGACGCGCATGGATGAGCACGAACTCAAGGAAGAAGGCTACTACAACATCTATGGCCGTGCCGGTGCGCGCACCGAGATCCCTGGATGCTCGTTGTGCATGGGCAATCAGGCGCGCGTGGCACCGAACGCCACCGTGGTCTCGACCTCGACGCGTAATTTCCCCAATCGCCTCGGTCAGGGCGCCAATGTCTATCTGGCATCGGCGGAACTGGCCTCGGTGGCGGCGGTCATCGGCAAACTGCCGACACCGGCCGAATACATGGGCTACGCCGCGAAGATCGACGCGCTGTCAGCGGATATTTACCGCTACATGAGTTTCGACCATATCCACGAGTACACGGATAAGGCCGAGAAAATCGACGTCGCCCAGCTCACCTGAGCGACGTCCCTCTCCCTGGCTTCGGCCAGGGAGCCCCCTCCGATCTCCCAACCCACGGACACGACGATGACCCGATTCCTCTGCTGGATGGCTCTCGGCCTGTGCATGTTCAGCCAAGCTTACGCCGACATCAATGACACTGAAGTCACCATCATCAGTTATCACGAAATCGCCGACCACGAGAGTGCTCTCGTCCCCTTTTACACCGTCTCGCCGCTCAATTTCATGCGCCAGATGGATTGGCTGAAAAACAATGGTTACCACTTCGTCAGCGTCGATGATGTCCTCGCTGACCGCTCCGGCAAGCGCCCGCTGCCGGACAAGGCCGTGCTCATCACCTTCGATGACGGCTATCGCTCGGTCTATACCTACGCTTTCCCCATCCTCAAGATGTACCACATCCCGACGGTCATCGCCCTGGTCGGCGCCTGGCTCAATGTCCCGGAAGATGGTCGCGTCAACTTCGACGGCAAAGGCATCGCACGCAGTGAATTGCTCTCACAGAGCGAAATCCATGAGATGGTCAAAAGTGGCCTGGTCGAAGTCGCCAGCCATACTTATGACATGCACCGCGGCTCCCTGGCCAATCCGCAGGGCAATATGGAACCCGCCGCCACCGCCCGTCTCTGGTCGGACAAGACGCATCGCTACGAAGATCAGGCCAGCTATATTCGCCGTATCACCGCCGACCTCAAGCATAACCAGGACTTCCTCAAGAGCTATACCGGCCAGACACCGCGCATCGTCGTTTGGCCGTATGGCCGCTACAACATCGAGCTGCGTCATGTCGCCGCCAGTCTCGGCATGCCCATCGGCCTCACCCTCGATGACGGCCCCAACACCAGCACGACACCCTTGTGGGGACTGCGGCGCATTCTCATCGACAAGACGACCACCGTCTGGGATCTGAAAAGCGAAATTCAGAAACGCAACATCGGCGATGTCGATGAAGGCAACCCCAATCGCATCATGCACATCGATCTCGACTACATCTACGACCCCGATCCGCAGCAGCAGGAAAAGAACCTCGGGCGCTTGCTCGATCGCATCCAGGCCATGGGGGTGAACGTCGTCTATCTGCAGGCTTTCGCCGATCCTGACGCCAATGGCGCTGCTGATGCCGTCTACTTCCCCAACCGCCACATGCCGATGCGTGCCGATCTTTTCAATCGCACCGCCTGGCAGATCGAAACCCGCACCCAGGTCAAGCACGTTTACGCCTGGATGCCCTTGCTCGCCTGGCAACCGCCAAGCAGCGATCCCGTCGCCCGCGACACCGTCGTCACCTTGCCCTACAAAGTCGATCATGTCGCCATGGGCTACCCACGTCTGTCGCCCTTCTCACCGAAGGCACGCCAGTTCATCCGCGACATGTTCACCGATCTGGCCCGCAACACCCCGATCGACGGCATTCTCTTTCATGATGACGTCACCCTCTCTGACTACGAGGACGACAGCAGCTTCGCGCGCAAGGCTTATCAGAAATGGGGTTTGCCGGGCACGGTCGCTGACATCCGCAAGCAACCGGAAGCGATGGCACGCTGGACCTTGATGAAGACGGTCTATCTCGACAATCTCGCCGATGACATGGCCGCCGCCGTCAACGATGAACAGCCGGGACTGCGCGTGGCGCGCAATCTCTACGCCCAGGTCGTCCTCAATCCGCACGCTCAGGAATGGTATGCGCAGTCCCTGGAAGACTCCCTGCACGACTTCGACTACACCGCGATCGAGGCCATGCCGTATATGGAGCAGGCTGCCGACCCGATCAGCTTCTACCATGATCTGGTCGAACGCGTGAAGGCCTATCCCGATGGCCTGCGCAAGACCGTCTTCGAGCTGCAGACGACGAACTGGCGTACCAACAAGCCGATCCCGGACCAGGAGCTCGCTGACACCATCCGCCGCCTGTACAGCTGGGGCGTGCGTAACGTCGCCTACTATCCCGACGACCTCTATAACAATCACCCCGATCCTGCCATCCTGCGCCCGGCGCTGGACAACAAGCTCGGCCCCTTGCCCCAGCACCCTTAAGGTGAGCCATGTTGAGCCTCGTCATCCATAGTATCTGGCACACCCTGCTCGGGTTCACCTTTTACTACCCCTTGTTCATGTCCTATCTATGGATGATCGGAGCTCTGCTGTTCTATTGGCGTATCGAACGTCATGATCCTGCTTACACCACGCCGCCGCATCTGCATACCCCGCCGGCGGTCAGCGTCCTCATCCCTTGCTACAACGAAGAGGATAATGCCGAGGAGACCCTGACCCAGGCGCTGCGCCTCGATTACCCGGAGTTCGAGGTCATCGCCATCAACGATGGCAGCCGCGACCGCACCGGAAGCTTGCTCGACAGCCTGGCGGCGGAACATCCGCGCCTGCGTGTCGTGCACCTGGCGCGCAACCAGGGCAAGGCCATGGCCTTGCAGGCCGGCAGTCTGCTGGCTCGCCACGAGATCCTCATCTGCATCGACGGTGACGCCCTGCTCGACCCCCAGGCGGCGCACTGGATGGTGCGTCACTTCGTCAGCAATCCGGAAGTGGCGGCGGTCACCGGCAACCCGCGTATCCGCAACCGCTCGACCTTGCTCGGTCGCGTCCAGGTCGGCGAGTTCTCCTCCATCGTCGGCATGATCAAACGCGCGCAGCGCAGCTTCGGCCGTCTGTTCACCGTTTCCGGCGTCATCACTGCTTTTCGCAAGTCAGCCATCCATCAGGTCGGCTACTGGAGCGACGACGTCCTCACCGAGGATATCGACATCACCTGGAAACTCCAGCGCGCTGGCTGGGATGTGCGTTTTGAAACCAATGCCCTGGTCTGGATCCTCATGCCCGAGACCTTGCGCGGACTGTGGAACCAGCGTCTGCGCTGGGCGACGGGCGGAGCGCAGGTCCTGCTGAAGAACGCGCGCGCACTCCTGCTGCCCAATCAAAACCATATGTGGCCGCTGCTCCTCGAACTGCTGCTCAGCCTGGTCTGGTCCTATGGCCTGCTCGTCATCACCCTGATCTGGCTCTGTGATCTGGCGCTACCCGACGATATCTTCCCGCATCTGAGTTCCCCCCTCATCCCCAATGAGGGCGGCGTGCTGCTGGCAGCCACTTGCCTGGCGCAATTCGCCATGGCCAAGTGGATGGACAGCCGCTACGACAAGGGCCTCGGACGCAACTACTACTGGATGGTGTGGTATCCCCTCGTCTTCTGGCTGATCAACACCTGCGCCACCATCGTCGCCTTCCCCAAGGCCCTGCGCTGGGGATCAGGACAGCGCGCACGCTGGGTCAGCCCCGACCGCGGCATCCGCCAGGGAGATCACCCATGAGACAACCCCTGATCATCAATGTCAGCCAGCAGATGAGCTGGGCGCGGCGCGCCCTCACCTGGACGGCGACGGCAGCGCTGTGGATCGTCTGGTTGCTGCTGTGGGGGCCGATCTGGGAGCAGATGCACGGCATCATCGAACAAGGACAACATCTGCGTCCCATGTTGCACATGATGCAGCATATGTCGCCCGTCTCCCTGTCGCACGCCTTCTTCGCTCTCGTCGGCACCGCCTCGACCCTGCTGCTGTGGACCTTCCTGCCAGGACGTGTGCGCACCTATCATCATGGTGTCGAGATCCTCAGCGAGTACGCGCACCACTTTCATCTCGCAGAGCAGGATATCGCCGCCGCGCGCCAGGCACAGATCGTCGTCGTCCATCACGACGACGATGGCCATATCACGCAGCTGCAAGTGCGCAGCTGAAGGCGGGTGCCGTCAGGCTGGCTCAGGCTGGCTGCGTTTTTTTGCGTGGCCGGACCTTCTTGAGTTCGGCGATCTTGCCTGTCGCTTTGGCGAGAATGAAGTCGGCACGCTTGAGCTCGCGGGTGCGCAGCCAGTAACGCCAGGTCGACCATGGCCAGATGGTGTAATTCTTGCCCTGACTGTCGGTGTACCAGCTGACACAGCCTGAACTCCAGACCGTGCCGCTCAGCGCCTTCTGCACTTCCTCGTTGAAGTCGGCCTGCGCCTGCGGCCGCACATCGATGCTGTCGGCGGCAGACTCAGCGAGCAGCTTCATGCAGTTGAGGATATAGTGCACCTGACATTCGATCATGAAGATGATCGAATTATGCCCAAGAGCGCTGTTCGGACCGACGAGCTGGAACATGTTCGGATAGCCAGCGACCGAGACGCCATAATAAGCCTCGACCTGATCCTGCCAGTCCTGCATCAGATCATGGCCGGGCAAGCCTTGACAGCTCATGCCCTTCATGTAAATGCGCGGATCGACGACGAAACCGGTCGCCAGAATGATGCAGTCGGCGGCGCGTTCCTGACCATCTTCGGTGATGATGCTGTGCTCTCTGACCTCGCGGATGCCCGCGGTCACCAGCTCGACGTTGTCGCGATTGAACATCGGATACCACTTGTTGGAGATGAGCACACGCTTGCACCCCAGGGTGTAGTCCGGAATCAAGGCTTCGGCGACTTGCGCGTCTTTCACGCTCCAGCGTATCCACCACTTCAAGGCCTCGCCACCGACACGCGCCAGCGAGGGATGAAAGATCGGCCAGACGCGCGACTCATTGCTCCAGTACAAGCGAGCCCGGTGCAATTTGCGCAAAAACGGCAGGCGCTTAAACGCGCTTTTCTCGATATCGGCGTAAGCACGCTCATCGCGCGGGATGACCCAGGCCGGTGTGCGCTGGAAGATGTGCAGGCGGCGCACGCGCGGCGCGATCTCCGGAGCGAATTGAATGGCCGAGCCGCCGGTGCCGATAGAGACGACGTTTTTATCGGTGAGGTCGTAATCATGATCCCATTGCGCCGAATGGAAGACGCGCCCCTTGAAACGCTCGAGACCGGGAATTTTTGGAATCTGCGGCACATGCAGGGGGCCACTGGCCAGAACGAAGTGCCGGCAAATGACTTGCAGGCCGCTGTCCGTCTGCAGATGCCAGTGTGCCGTGGCGACGTCATAGCGTGCGCCGATCAGGCTGGTGCGAAAACGGATAAAGGGCCGCAGCGCGTACTTCTCCGTCGTCGCCAGGATGTAGTCCTGGATCTCGCGCCAGGAAGAATAGCGCTTCGACCAGTTCGGGTTGCCATTGAAGGAGTAAGAGTACATGTGCGATTGCACATCGCAGGCAGCGCCAGGATAGGAATTATCACGCCAGGTGCCGCCGACATCCTCGCCTTTCTCGAGAATGATGAAATCATCCTGCCCCGCTTCGCGCAGCTTGATTGCCATGCACAGACCACCAAAGCCTGCGCCGATGATCGCCACCTGGGTACGCAATTCACCTTGCATCGTTGTCGTCGCCGCCGTCATCCCCATTGCTCCTGAATTCCGGGAACACGTCCCGATCTCACCAGTGTAAAGCTGCGGGCGGGGATCAGCCATGATAAGCTGGCCAGCCAAATTGATCATTTCGGCAAATCGATGAGCAGCCGCTCCATACTTGGCTTGAACTACATGTTGCGTGGCCTGACCTGCCTCGGTGAGGATCTGAGCGGTGTCCTCGGCGAGTTCGGCATCGATCCGGCGCATCTGGATCCAGGCGCGCGTATCCTGCGCGACCTCGAGCTGGCCATCCATATCCGTATCGCCGATAGCCTCAAGGACGAACTATCCGCCTTGCGCGTCGGCACCTTCTTTGGTTTTGCCGGCTATGGGCCGTTGACCATGCTGCTCGCCACCGCCGACAGCGTGCACGCGGCGATCCATGCCGGCATCCGCTACCAGAGCCTGACCTATCTTTTTGGTGAACTTGGCTTTTGCCCTGGCGCCAGCGCCAGCGCCTTGACCTTGCAGCCCTTGCATCTGCCCGGGCGCGCCTATCGCTACCGTGTCGATGGTGAGCTTTCCGGAACGATCAAACTTCTGCTCGACATGCGCCAGAGCATGAACCTCAAGATCGACATCCTGCACATCGACATTCCCTACGCCCGCCCTGCCTCAGCGGCCGCCTATCCCGGCATTCTTGGCTGCCCGGTCGAGTTCGATAGCGACATCACCCGTATCTGGATCGCCAATCATCACCTGCAGACGCATCTGCCGACGGCCGACCCCGCCGCCCATCAGCTCTACCGCCGTCTTTGCGATGAAGCTTTGCGCCAAACCGAAGAGGTTGGCGGGGATCTGGCGGCACGAGTACGCCGCTACCTGCACCTGTTTCGTGGTCGTTTCCCGACGGTGACCGAGGCGGCACGCGCCTTCGCCATGCAGGAGCGCACCCTGCGCGCCCATCTGGCGCGCGCCTCCTGTAGTTATCGCGGTCTTCTCGAGGAAGAACGCATGCGGCGGGCGCGCCAGCTGCTCGCCGTGCATGGCGCCAGTATTGAACACATTGCCCTCGAACTCGGCTATGCTGAGTCCTCATCCTTCATCCATGCTTTCGCACGTCACCATCACCTCACACCGGCACGATTCCGCCGACAAATCACCTCGGGAGATGCTTCATGAGTCTCAATGTCTACGACGTTCTCTATCCCCTGCTCAGCCAGGAACTGCACAACCTCGAGCAATGGCTCAAGGCCGCCGAAACCCATGCGCAGGCGCATGGAAGTCCTGTCGAAGCCTTACTCACGGCGCGTCTGGCCCCCGACATGTTCGATCTGCGCCGGCAAGTGCAGATCGCCAGCGATCACGCCAAAGCGGCGATGGCCCACCTTTCCGGAACCGAGCTGCCGCGCTATCCGGACGAGGAAAAGACCACTGCCGAGCTCATCGCGCGCTTGGCGCGCACGCGCGATTTTCTCGATGGCTTCAATCGCGAGGCCTTCATCGGTGCCGAAGACCGTGCCATACAGCTCGTCTACCCCTGGGCGACGCTGGACTTCGGTGGCCTCCACTACCTCCACTACTGGGTCATCCCTAATTTCATGTTCCATGTGACCACCGCCTACGCCATCCTGCGCCATCAGGGCCTCGAACTCGGCAAGGCGCAGTTCCTCGGTCCACGCGAAGGCTATACCGGCGCCGGCTCAGCCGCTGCCTCCTGACGCAGGCGCTGTGCCACCCGGACGAGCGTCGCCAGCGCTGGCAGCACTTCCTGCCAGCGTCGTGTCTTCAGGCCACAATCGGGGTTGACCCACAGACGTGCGGCTGGAATACGCCGCCCGGCAGCGCGCAGCAGCGCCTCGATCTGCGCCTCGCTCGGCAGATTGGGGGCATGGATGTCATAGACGCCGGGACCGATGTCATTCGGATAGTGCAGGGTATCGAAGGCGTCGAGCAACTGCATCGCTGAACGTGCCGTTTCGATGGTGATGACATCCGCATCCATGGCGATGATGCTCTCCATGATGTCGCCGAACTCGGAATAGCACATATGCGTATGGATCTGCGTCGCATCCTCGACACCGTGCGCCGCCAGCGCAAAGGCAGCGACGGCGTTGTCGAGATAAGCCTGCCTATCCTTGCGGCGCAAGGGCAGACCTTCACGCAAGGCCGCCTCATCGATCTGGATGATGGGCAGTCCTGCCGCCTCGAGGTCGAGCACTTCGGCGCGTACCGCCAGCGCCAGCTGCAGACAGGTGGTGGTGCGCGGCTGATCATCGCGAACAAAGGACCAGTTGAGCAGGGTGACCGGCCCGGTCAGCATGCCCTTCATCGGCTTGTCGGTCAGCGACTGCGCGTAGCGCGCCCAGGCCACCGTCATCGGTGCCGGTCGCCGCACATCACCGAAGAGGATGGGCGGCTTGACGCAGCGCGAACCATAGGACTGCACCCAGGCGTGTGACGAGAAGGCGAAACCCTGCAGAAACTCGGCGAAATACTCGACCATGTCATTGCGCTCGGCTTCACCGTGGACGAGGACATCGAGCCCGAGCTTTTCCTGTTCAGCGACACAATGCGCGATCTGCGCCTGCATCAGGCGCGTGTACTCGGCGTCATCGATCTGACCACGTCGATGGCGGCTGCGTACGGCACGAATATCCTCGGTCTGTGGAAACGACCCGATGGTCGTCGTCGCATAGAGGGGGCGCGACCAGCGTGCCTGCTGCGCCTGACTGCGCACGGCGAAGGATGAATGACGCTGACGACGCAGGCTAGCGATCTCCTGCATGGCGGCAGCGACACGCGCATCATGCACACGCGGCGAGGCACGCCGCGCCGCCAGGGCGGCGTCGGCAGCGGCGAGCTGCTCGGCCACCGTGGCACGTCCAGCGCGCAAGGCTTGCGCCAGAATTTGCAGCTCCTCGAGCTTTTGCTGCGCGAAGGCACACCAGGACCTGAGCTCAGGATCGAGGCCGCGCTCCACACTCAGATCCACCGGCACGTGTAGCAGCGAACAGGAAGGCGCCAGCCACAGAGACTCACCGCGTTCGGCATGGATAGGTGCGATGCGATCGAGCAGCGCTGATAGATCGCTGCGCCAGATATTGCGACCATCGATGACGCCCAGGGAAAGGACACGCTCCTTGGGCCAGACCGCCGCCCACAGCGCGACCTGCTCAGGCGCACGCACGGCGTCGATGTGCAGGCCCTGCACCGGCCAGCGGCAGATGCGTTGATAGTGCTCGCCGATACCGCCGAAATAGGTGCTCAGAAGGATTTTGGGACCCGCCTCCGGCAGGAGGCTGTAAGCCTGATCATAAGCATGCCACCAGACGTCCTCGAGATCGGTGACCAGAGCCGGTTCATCCATCTGCACCCAGGCGACACCCAAAGCCTGCAGCTGACGCAGCAGCTCCTGGTAAAGCGGCAGCAAGCGCGGCAGGAGGGCGGCGCGGGTGGCGGCATCAGCGCCGCGCGCGAGATAGAGATAGGTGACCGGACCGATCAGGACGGCCTTGACGCGATGCCCCTGCTGCTGTGCCTCGCGCACCTGATCCACATAGAAGTCGGCCTGCAGATGAAAGGCCGTCTCGGCACTGAGCTCCGGCACGATGTAGTGATAATTGGTGTCGAACCACTTGGTCATCTGCCCAGCCGCCACGCCTTCGGCGAGATCGGCAGAGCGGCCACGCGCGGCACGGAAATAATCGTCGATGGCATGCGCCCCCGGCCGATGCGCGCGCGCCGGCAGCACGCCCCACAGCAGACTGGTGTCGAGTACCTGATCATAGAAAGAGAAATCACCGACGCTCTGCCAGTCGAGACGCTCTTGCCGCTGCCAGTTCTGCTGGCGCAGACGGGCACCCTCGGCGAGCAACTGCTGGCGCGATGACTCACCGCGCCAATAGGATTCGAGCACAAATTTGAGTTCACGTTGCGCACCGATGCGCGGGAATCCCAGATGATGAATACCGACCATGACCAACCCCCAAGAATGAAGAATGAGGGCCATGCTAGGCTTGTACAACCATGATTAAAAATGGTATTAAATCAGAGGTTCATGAGAAAAAATCATCGATGATCGAGCGTCACCATCTCACCATCCTGCGCGAACTCAAACGCCATGGCTCCCTCACCGCCGCGGCCAGCGCTCTTTGTTTGACGCAGTCAGCGCTCACCCACAGCATCCGCAAGCTGGAAGAACAGCTCGGTACGCCACTCTGGCGCCGCGAAGGACGACAACTGCACCTGAGCGCCGCCGGGCATGAACTGATCGACCTGGCGACGCGGGTGCTGCCGCAATTCGAGGACGCCGAGACGCGCCTGGCGCATCTGGCGCGTGGCCTGCGCGGCCACCTGCGCATCGGCATGGAGTGCCATCCTTGCTATCGCTGGCTGCTCAAGGTGGTCGACCCTTATCTGAAGGCCTGGCCGGATGTCGACATCGATGTCCGGCAACGCTTTCAATTTGGCGGCGTCGAAGCCTTGCTGCAGTACGAGATCGATCTGCTCGTCACCCCTGATCCGGTCAGTCGCGCCGGACTGATTTTCCAGCCGGTCTTCGACTATGAGCAGGTCCTCGTCGTCGACGACGCTCATCCCTATACCCAGCGCGCCTGGATCGAACCCGCCGATCTCAGCGACCAGACCCTGATCAGCTATCCCGTCGACACCTCGCGCCTCGACATCTTTCAGCTCTTTCTGCGTCCGGCCGGGATCACACCGCGCCGCCATCAAACGATCGAGACCACCGACATCCTCCTGCAGATGGTCGCCTGTGGTCGTGGTGTCGCCGCCCTGCCACGCTGGCTGGTCGAGGAGTATCGGACGCAGCTGGCGCTCAGTCCCGTGCGTCTGGGCGAACAGGGGCTGGCCAAGCAGATCCACCTCGGCTGGCGTCACAGCGATACGACGCGCCCCTATCTACAGGGGTTCGTCGCGCAGGCGCGCAACATCGATGCCCCGGCTGCCTGACCCGGTGCGCGATAAGCCCCGCCGTTCAGGACAGCACTGCCGGGCCGCATGACGACGACAGCCTGACGGGGCAACCTGCAGAACCTTGCAGATCGGCTCGACCTCGTAGGCATCGCGGTGCCTGTCGATGAAGTCGTTTAGGGCTTGAGTCGGCGGTCGAGCTCCGCCTGGGCGAAAAACGCTCTAGCAAGCTTCAGGATTTCATTGGCGCGCTGCAGTTCCTTGACCTCGCGCTCATCACTGGTGACGCCCTCGCGAACACCGCTGTCAACTTCCGCCTTGCGGACCCACCCACTCGTGCAGTGTCTGCGGCCCACAGCCGATCTTGGCGGCGATCGCCTCAATGGCGACCCACAGCGACGAATACTCGCCACGATGCTCCTGCACCAGGCGCACCGCACGCTCACGGACTTCAGGGGAAAACTTCGATGATTTCTTCATGGTGACTCCATTCACTCAGATCAGGGAGCCTCCACGAAACCCGGGGCAGTTCAGCTATCATCCACCTGGTAGGGGCGATACTCATGGAGCAAAACGATGAGTGGGCCGTGCAACGGGCGCGCTCTATGATGTTGGAAACCATGGCTCCCTTGAGCGATGATGCACGGGTCACGTGGCCCACCATGGCAGCCTGATCGAGCAGCAAACCATGCCTACCCGAGGCAAGAGTGACCGGCGCTGTTACACCACGCCCGGGGATGCGATCGTGACGGGGCGCCCTGCAACAAAGCAAGTTAACTTGTCAGGAAATAATTCTACTAGAATTAACCTAAGGCTTAACAGTGAAGCTTGTTATACTAAAACAAGGCCGTTACAAAGTTGCCGCCGTGACTGAGGAAGCGGGGGTTGAGGTGCTGCGCTTCCTGCGCGCCCTCCCCGCTGACATGCAGGGCAGCGCCGCGGGCCTGCCCGCGTTGTTTCAACGGTATGCCGAGTCAGGTCGGCAACAACTGACCAACGCGGTGTTCCACGAAGCAAACAAGCAGGAAGGCATCTGGGAATTTATCAAAGGCCGCTTACGCGTCTTTTGCTTCATGGACACGGACGGAACGTTGCTCGTCTTGAGCCATGGCGCGATCAAGAAGACGCAGAAGGCTGATCCGGCCGAAGTTGCCAAGGCAGTGCGACTGAAGAAGGACTACATGGCCGCCAAGGCAGGCAACAACATAGAGTGGGAAGAGAGAAATGAGCGAGCTTGATGAGCAGTTGGCATGGCTGACCGATGTTGAGAAGTCGCCGGAGAATACCGCCGAGCATGTAAAGATGGACTTCGCCGTAGGCGTGGAGCGGCGCATGACCCAAGTTGGCATGTCACGCGCCGATCTAGCACGCCGTCTTGGAACTAGTGCCGCAGCGGTCACTATGGCCTTGCGCGGCGACGCGAACCTGACCATCGACCGCATGGTGAGGATGGCACATGCCTTGGACGCAACGGTACACGTCCATCTGGCCGCAAAAACGAGCCGCGTGAAGTGGTTTGAAGTGCATGATGATGCGCGCAGGGAACAAATCACCAATGCGCAAACCTGGGCGAAGGTGCAAAAGGAGGGCAGCCATGGACAAGCCGTTACCATTGCAGCTTGAGGAGATTTTTTTCCCCGTCCAGCAAGTACATGCAAACCCGGAACATGATCCGACAGGTGACCGTACCGGCACCAAGATTCTGAACACCTTCAATGTTCAGCAGATTGAGGGGCAATCTGGTGTTTGGGGAGCCGAACTGGTTATCGAGTGCGACCGAGAAACCAGCGTTAACCCACCATATTTCTTTAAGCTGCAGGCGTTCGCGATGGTGCGCGCGGATAACTCGCTGGACAATGCAGGGGCACAGGCCCTAGCTACTACTATTACCTTTTCTGCGCTCGTGGGCGCTGCCAGGGAACGATTGATGGATTTGACCTCGCGCGCACCGTGGGGCCGATTCATGATGGGTGTCATGCAATTGCAGACGCAACCTATCTCGGCCGGTGCTGGCGGGGCGAAAAACTGATATAAGCCGACGCAGCCGCTGATAGTCGTCAATGAAGTGTAGGTAAGACCTGCGGAGCCGCTTTCCGCCCAATGACCACCCGATAATGATTGATCCGCCACCGGCACCTCCGGCCAAGTTGTACGGATTGGCCGGAGGGCTGGTTTCAGAGTACTGCGGACGCTGCAATGATCGGTGTACCAAACCAGCGTAGGTCCGCACCAGGTTGAATCGCCGACTGTGAAACAGAGCACCACCGACTGCCCCCCCCCCCGAAAAGAGGAAACCAACCTCAGAATGCAGATGGCCGAAACATCTTAGCTACGCGGGACTGTGCAAGCTACTCACGGCCTGGCGCCATGGCGCAGCGATGCCCAGTGGGCGCATTGCGCCTTGACCGTGCCTCCGGCAACTTTTCCGCCGAGCGTGCCGCGTTCCCGAGGTTCAAGAAGAAGTGCCGGCACGACAGCTTCCGCTACCCCGACCTGAAGCAGATCAAACTCGACCAGGGCCATGGGCGCATCTTCTTGCCAAACTTGGCTGGATGCGACTGCGTCTGTCGCGCAAGGTGCTGGGCGAGTTGCGCAATGCGACCGTGAGCCTGTCCGGCCTGCGCTTGTGTGAGCGCGGGCAACCGCACGACACAGGCGAAGTTCGCTTGCGTCGATTGCGGCTTCGAGGACAACGCCGATGTCGTCGGCGCGATCAATATTTTGGTGCAGGGACACCGCGCTGCAGCCTGTGGAGAGGTGGTGCAGCAGGCCCCTCTAACCCACCAAAGCGACTATGTGCGGAGTCATCCATGCGTAGCACCGTAGGAATCTCAGCCCTTCAGGCCGGGGAGGATGTCCAATGCCCGCCGTTCCGCCAGACCTACGCAAACCTGCTCATGTCCGAGCAAATCTGCCGCTGACTTCCTGCTTCGATGAGGACGGTTTCGCGCGCGCCGTGCGGCACACGCCA
>JAKBFV010000027.1 GCA_021833365.1 Pseudomonadota bacterium
CACCGGCGTGGTCCGATCGACGCTTTCTCCGGTCAGGGTGACATAGGTGATGCCGCACTTCTCGAGAGCGGCGGCGATGAGTTCGAGCATGGTGGTGAACTGCGAGAACAGCAGGATGCGCCGCCCCTCCGCGATCAGCGCCGGGAGCATCTCCAGCAGCAGTTCGAGCTTGGCCGAGGGGACGGCGTCATGCGCCAGCCGCGGATGACAGCAGACCTGGCGCAGCTTGAGCAGGGCATCGAGAACGATGATCTGACTTTTGGCCAAGCCATGCCGGTCGATGGCCGCCCTGACCTTCTCCTGCAGGGTCATGCGCACCGCTTCATAGAGATCGCGCTGCGCCTGCTCGAGCTCGACCGAACGGACGATGACGGTCTTTTCCGGCAGTTCGCCGGCCACCTCATCCTTACGTCGGCGCAGCATGAAGGGCCGCAGGCGACGAACGAGCAGATCGCGGCGCTGGCGGTCACCCGACTTTTCTATCGGGGTACGCCAGCGCTGGGTGAAATCCTTGAGCGTGCCCAGAAAGCCCGGCATGAGAAAGTCAAATTGCGACCACAACTCGCCGAGATGGTTTTCCATCGGCGTACCGGTCAAGCACAGGCGATGCCGCGCGCGCAACTGCCGTATCGTCTCGGCAGCACGGGTACGGGCATTCTTGACGTAATGCGCCTCGTCGAGGATGAGCAGGTGATAATCCTGTTGCTGCAAAACATCGCGATCACGCCAGATCAGGGCATAGGTGGTGAGCACGAGATCATGCGCCGCGATGCGGGCAAACAGATCCTTACGCTGCGCGCCGTGCAGATTGAGCACCTTCAGCTCGGGCGTGAAGCGTTGCGCCTCTTCCATCCAGTTGTGCAACAAGGTAGTGGGCAGGACGATGAGGGCCGGACGATCGAGGCGACCGGCCTCTTTCTCGCACTGCAGATGCGCCAGGGTCTGCACGGTCTTGCCCAGGCCCATATCATCGGCCAGCACCCCGGACAAATCATGGCGCCGTAGGTACTGCATCCAGGCCAGGCCTTGGCGCTGATAAGGGCGCAGCTCGGCCTGCAGGCCCCGCGGCGGATCGACCTCAGGCATCCCACCACCGGCGCGCAAGCGGATGACCAGATCGCGCAGCGCAGCATCGCCGTGAAACTGCCAGCGGCCGGTGGACTCGAGCAGATCCATGCGCCCGATATCCCAGGGCGAGAGGCGCAGACTTTCGCGGCGTTCAAACAGATCGAGCAGCGCCTGCACCACCGGCTTTAAGCGCGCAGCGTCGATCCACAGCTTGTCAGCACTGGCGAAGAGCTCTATGACCTCATCATCGGGAATGCCGGCCATCCTTCCGCCCAACCAGCGTCGATCACGCTCGAACAGATCGAGCAGCAAGGATTGCAGGGGCAAGCGGCGATCGCCGACGATGACCCCCATCTCGACATCGTACCAGCCATCGTCGCCCTGTTGCAGCTGCCCTTCGATGGCATCGATCTCCTGAGCAGCGTAGGGAAATTCGGCACTGATGCGGACCTGCCAGCCCTCATCACGCAGGGCCGGCACCGCCCGTTTCATAAACTCGCCCCAAGCTCCGCGATCCGTCGCGGTCAGATAGGCGTCTGCACCACCGGCAGCGCCGGCGAACTGCGCATGCGCCCGCAACTGCCAGCGCTCGAGTTCGGCGCGGTAGCGCGCCTCGCTGGCAGGACGCCGACGCAGGTCGATCACCTCGTCATGCGTCCCCCAACGTAAACCTTCCTGCTCCTCTGCGCGGATGACCTGGTCCTCATACTGAAAGCTCAGCGCCGCCAGAGCGATCGGCTCATCCTCTTCTTCCAAAGCGTACAGATGCAACACCGGCACCGGCTCGACGTCGATGCAACGCCCCCCGCCACCTTCAACGCTGGGCGGGAGCGGCACGTCGGGCAACATCTCCTGCAAAGCGGCGGCGACACGGGGGACTTCGGCAAAAGAGATGCTCGGCATCCCCAGCATCTGCATCAAGTCGTCGACCGGCCATGGCATGCGCAACTCACCACAGGCGCCCTGCTCCATATCGATGTAGCAGGGTGGATCGGTGGCCAGCCAGCGCACCGGCCCTGCGCCGGCGCGCAGCATGGGCAGCATGCGATCGTCATCGACCCGCCCCCAGACGAGCTGTGCATCCCGGGCCGCAGCAGGATGCAGAAGCTGTATCTCACGGATGTCGACCAGAACCATCTCATGCTTGCGCGCGTAGAGGCGACCGCTGGCCAGCATCATGTTCAAGGTCTCGGCGCCATGGCTGCCGTGCAGCATGAAACGACCATAGTCGTCGCTGCGACGATTGAGCAACAAGGCGCGCAAGATGCGCAGATCAGCGGCATCGACAAATTGCGGTGGGTGGACAAGAGCCGCGTCGATATTGTTCCAGGGATCACGGACCTGGGTGAAGGCGCCACTTTTTCCGCGATTGCCCTTGTAAAGAAGGATTTGCGGCGGCGTCGCCTGATCAGCCTGATACGGCCAGGTCAGAACGTAGGCGAGTCCTTGCTTGCTCACTGCAACGGCAGCTTGATCGGCGACCCTGGCGGCACGCTGCACCCGCAAACGCTGCAGCCAGGCATCGACTTCTCCGTGCGCCGGCAGTGGCGTCGTCAGCTGGTGCTGAGCGACCAGGAGCAAGGCGGTGATATGCTTGCACAGAGCGCCGACCGGACACGTGCAGTCGCCGGCGATCTGCAGCTCTCCATCCTCTCTGTACAGAAAGACGACGACATCGTAGGGGCGCCTGGCCTGCCCCTGCACCCGCCCCTGCAGATAAACGCTGCCAGGCGATTGCCCCTCACTCCAGGAAGCATCCTTGACCTTGGACAGATAACTCAAGGCCTTGACGAAAGTGGACATGCCCGCCCAGGCGATGACATCGTCACGACTGAAATAGATCGGCATCACGGCAGCAACCCCATCCTCATGAGCGAATTTTCATGGCACTGCCCTGTCCCAGGAGACGCTGCCGGGAAATCGTCTGGATTGTACCGAATGCGGATGAACGACATCAAACACGCAGGACCGATCACCTCAGCCTCCCCACCCTGGCAGGCTTCACCCGACGAAGCGGTAGCCGACGCCCACCTCGGTCAACAAATGACGCGGCTGGGACGCTTGATCTTCAATTTTTTTGCGCAGATTGGCCATATGCACGCGAACATAGTGCACATCCTCGCTGTGGGCCGCCCCCCATACACAGTTCAGCAACTGCCGGTAGGTGATGACGCGATCAGGTTGCGTTGCCAGAAAAGCCAGAAGGCGATACTCGATGGGCGTCAAGTGCACAGTCTCACCATCACGCAGGACCATGTGACGGGCGAGATCCAAAGTGATCGTCCCGAACACGATGCAGGCATCACCGGATAAGCCGGCTTGTCCATGACGCCGCAGTTGCGCCCGCACCCTGGCCAAAAGCTCCATGACGCCAAACGGTTTGACCAGGTAATCATCCGCACCGGCATCGAGGGCTGCCACCTTGTCCGCTTCCATACTTCGAGCTGACAGCACTACGATAGGACTCGTTGACCAGCCGCGAAAATCGCGAATGAAGTCCGTGCCATCGGCATCTGGCAAACCCAAATCGAGTACGACCAGATCCGGCCGACGAGAGGCGGCATCGATCAGTCCACGGCGGACATTGTCCGCCTCTATGATCGTATGTCCTTCATCCTCCAGTGCCATACGCACAAAACGGCGGATGTCCTTCTCATCTTCGATGATCAGGATACGTGTTTTCATGTCATTCACGATGCGGCATCTTCCCGTTCATGCGCAGATATCGGCGGATCACCCAACGGAAGAGTCAGGACAAAGCGAGCACCACCGCCGGCACGCGTCTCACCATGAATGGTACCCGCATGCGCCTGCAGTATGGCCCGACAAATCGCCAAACCAAGACCCACTCCCGCCGTGGCACTTTCCGTACTGCCGCGCCCAAATTTCTCGAAAATAGCCTCTTCTTTACCAGGCGGCAAACCTGGTCCTTGATCATCGATGAAAATCACCGCCTGATCGTCATGAACTTCCGCTGTTATAGTGATGGGGGTACGTTCCGGAGTGTATTTACCAGCGTTTTCCAGCAGATTCACCAGCACCCGCTCCATCAGCACCGCATCCAAATGCAGCATGGGCAAGTCACTCGCCAGGTGTATCCGCACATCACGTCCATCGAGAATCGCGGCACTGTTGAGCAGTGCGCTACCGATCACTTCTTCCAGAGGCTGCCATTGCAAGTTCAAGCGCACGGCACCGGATTCCAAACGCGCCATGTCCAGGAGGTTGTTGACGAGAGACTTCATCCGCATTCCCGCCAAACGGATACCGTCGAGCAATTCCTCCTGCTGCGGCGTTGGCACCGGTTTGGTCATTTTCAGGGTATCCGCCAGCCCCACCACCGCGGCGATCGGCGTGCGCAAATCATGGGAGATGGCCGAAAGGATGGAGTTGCGCAAACGCTCGGACTCTATCTGCACCATGGTCGTCTGTGCCACACCAATATAGTGAATACGCTCAATGGAAATGGCCAGCAACGACGCACAAGTATCTAGGATACGGCGGCGCTCGAGACTGAGCATCTGTGATGGCGGGAGCTCAATCGCCATGACACCGCGCAGGCGCATGGTGGCCTTCAGGGGTAGGACGAGACAGGAACTGGCTGGCAGAGTATCCGTACCTCGCCCGGCAGCCTCTCCGCGCTGAAAGGCCCATTGCGCCACACCCATATCCACCTGCACATTGGCACCCGGCATCACCTGCAATTGATCATCATCATCAGCGACCAGCAAGGCGCTGTGCACCTTGAACTCACTGCGCAAAAAACGGTCTGCAATTTCACCCACCTGCTCCACCATGAGTGCCGCCGAGAGATCCCGGGACATCTCATAGAGACCGTGCATGCGCCGCGCCCGCTCAGTAGCCGCCTCAGCCTGCGCCTTCAGGCCAGCCGTCAATTGCCCGATGACCAGGGCCACTGCCAGCATCACCAGGAAGGTCATCAGGTACTGCACATCCGAGACCGCAAAGGAAAACCGCGGCGGTACAAAGAAAAAGTCAAAAAGCCCGACACCGACAAAAGCCGCAAGAATGGCGGGGCCGCGCCCATAGCGCAGAGCCACACCGACCACCGCCAGCAAAAACAACATGACGATATTGGTCAGCGAGATGATACCCAGCAGCGGCGTAGCCAAAAGTGCCGTCAGGATACAGATGCCGAGGGCTGCCACATACCCCCCCCAGGCGACGGGAGCACGCGCCCGCGCATCCTCACGCTGATCTCGCCGACTCTTGTCCGTCGCTGACAAGGCTACATGCAGAACATCGAGATCGTCGGCTTCAGCTTCGATGGCGTCACCCAAAGTACGACGCCCAGGCCAACGCCGCACACTGCGTCCTATCACCACGCGCGACAGATTATGTTCGCGGGCATAGCGCACCAGAGCCGTGGCCACTCCGGCGGCTGGCACCGTCGCCGCGACGCCCCCCAGATCAGAGGCCAGTTTCAGTATTCTGAGCAACTGTTCACGACGCTGTTCAGGCCATGCTCGCGTACTTGGCACATCCACAAATACCGCATGCCAGGGCACATCCAGCTGTGCCGCCAAACGGGCACAGGTACGCACCACCTTCTCTCCGTGCCTACCTGGCCCTATGCAGGCCAGCAGCGACTCGCGATTAGGCCAGACCGGGGCCACAGATGAGCGCAGACGGTAGGCTTGCATTTCACCATCGACACGGTCAGCTGTCCGGCGCAAAGCCAGTTCACGCAAAGCCAGCAAGTTGCCTTTGCGGAAAAAATTGCGCGTCGCGGTCTCTGCTTGATGCGCCACATAGACCTTGCCCTGTCGCAGGCGCGCAATGAGATCATCGGGCGGCAGATCCACCACCACCACCTCATCCGCCTGATCAAAGATGCGATCCGGTACCGTTTCCCAGACGCGAATGCCGGTAATGCCACTGACGATGTCATTAAGGCTTTCCAGATGCTGCACATTCATGGTCGTCCATACATCGACGCCGGCCATCAGCAGGTCTTCGACGTCCTGCCAGCGCTTGGGGTGCAGCGATTCTGGTGCGTTGCTGTGCGCCAGCTCATCCACAAGCACCAGCGCCCCTGACCGCTGAACAGCGAACTCGAGAGCCCTGGCCAGGTCAAACTCTTTGAATTGACGTCCCCGGTAAGCGATCTCGCGCAGAGGCAGACGATCCAGATCCCGTGCCATGAATTCCGTGTCGCTGCGTCCATGCGTCTCGACGATGCCCACGACCACCGGCACACCCTGAGTCATCAAAAGACGCGCCGAAGCCAGCATGGCATAGGTTTTACCCACCCCGGCCGAAGCCCCGAAGAAGATCTTCAGACGACCGCGTTTCGCCTGCGCAGCATCGGCGTGGATGATCTCCAGCAAACGGTCAGGATCAGGACGTTCAGCGTTCATAACCTAAGCGATCCAGCGCCAGATTGAGCTGCAGCACATTGACCCTGGGTTCACCCAAAAAACCCAACCAGATACCCCGCGTCTGGCGATCCACCAGCTGCTGCACCTGCATCGGCGGCAGATGACGGACCCTGGCCACTCTGGCCACCTGGTCATCGGCGGCCGCCAGACTGATCTCAGGGTCGAGTCCGCTGGCAGAAGCCGTCACCAAATCCACCGGAATGGGTCCACGATGACCTGGATCGGCAGCCTGTAGAGCCTGGATACGCAGGCGCACCGCAGCCAGCAATGCTGGATTCAAAGGGCCGAAGTTTGAACCGCCCGACGAACTGGCATTGTAGGCCATCGGCGATGTCGACGAGAGTCGCCCCCAGAAGTGCCCGGGATCCGAGAAATTCTGTCCGATCAAACGTGACCCCAACAGTTGGCCATGCCGGTCGATCAGACTTCCTGCCGCCTGCGCAGGGAAGAAAGTTTCAGCCAGCGCAGTCATCAGGAGTGGATAGCATAATCCGGCCAGCAGAGAAAGCAGCAGAAACAGGCTGATCATGGGTCGCCAAAAACCTTCCGTCGTGGGTGTGGCGGGTACGTTCATCGTCATATCTCCAGACAGTTTTGTTTAGGCCAGCCCACTGGCAGCCAATACCATATCGATCAGCTTGATGCCCAGAAATGGCACCAGCACCCCGCCCAGCCCGTAAATCAAAAAATTGCGCCGTAGCAAGGCCGCCGCGCCTATCGCATGAAAGGCTACTCCACGCAAGGCTAGTGGAATCAGTGCCATGATGATGAGTGCGTTAAAGATCACGGCACTCAAGATCGCCGAAGTCGGACTGGCCAGACGCATCACGTTCAAGGCTTGCAGCTGCGGGTAATTGCTGATGAAGGCGGCTGGAATGATGGCGAAGTACTTGGCCACATCATTGGCAATACTGAACGTCGTCAAAGAACCGCGCGTCATCAGCATCTGCTTACCCGTCTCGACGATCTCGATGAGTTTGGTCGGATTACTGTCCAGATCCACCATGTTGCCGGCTTCCTTGGCCGCCTGAGTTCCTGTATTCATGGCCACGGCCACATCAGCTTGAGCCAGAGCTGGCGCATCATTGGTACCATCCCCGGTCATCGCCACCAGGCGCCCGGCCGCCTGATGTTCGCGGATCAGTCGTAGTTTGGTTTCGGGGGTGGCTTCCGCCAGGAAATCATCGACCCCGGCCTCAGCAGCGATAGCCGCTGCCGTCAGACGATTGTCACCTGTCACCATCACCGTCTTGATGCCCATGCGCCGCAGTTCGAGAAAACGCTCCTTGATACCGCCCTTGACGATATCGCGCAGTTCCACCACACCCAGCACCTTCTTACCCTCCGCCACCGCCAGCGGCGTGCTGCCACGCCTGGCCACTTCATCGACCACTCCCTGCAGTGCCGCCGGGAAATATCCACCGAGCGATTCCACATATTTCTTGATTGCATCGACAGCACCCTTACGAATGCTACGACCTTGCGGAAGATCGACACCACTCATGCGCGTCTGCGCGGAAAAATGTATGAACTCAGCACCCAGGGCCTGCACATCACGCTCGCGCAGATTGAAATGCTGTTTGGCCAGCACGACGATGCTGCGCCCTTCCGGGGTCTCATCAGCGAGCGAAGCCCATTGAGCGGCATCGACTAAATCTGCCTCCTTGACACCCGGAGCCGGCAGGAAGGCACTGGCTTGACGGTTACCCAGCGTGATAGTGCCAGTTTTGTCCAGGAGCAGGACATCGACATCGCCGGCCGCCTCGACCGCGCGCCCGGATGTGGCGATGACATTGGCCTGCATCATGCGGCTCATACCAGCGACACCGATGGCCGACAGCAATCCTGCGATGGTGGTCGGAATCAGGCAGACCAGCAGTGCCACCAGAACGACGACACTGACGGGATGGCCGAGCTTCGCCGCATACACGCTGAACTCGGAAAAAGGCAGCAGGGTGACCACCACCCCGAGGAAAACGATCGTCAGGGCAACCAGCAGTAGGGTCAGCGCGATTTCGTTGGGTGTCTTCTGCCGTTTGGCATTCTCCACCATGGCGATCATGCGATCGACAAAGGTTTCGCCCGGATTGGTCGTGATGCGCGCCACCAACCAGTCGGACAACACGCGAGTGCCACCCGTCACCGCCGAGAAGTCGCCACCAGACTCACGGATCACCGGGGCTGATTCACCGGTAATTGCACTTTCATCGACGGAAGCGACACCCTCGATGACCTCGCCATCGGCGGGCACAGTGTCTCCCGCTTCAATGACGACCACATCACCCTTGCACAGCTTGTCTGCCTCGAGAAGCGTCCAGGTCAAGTTTTCCTTGGCCATGCCCACAGGCAAGGCAGCGTCGATCTTCTTCGCCCAGGTCATTTTTTTCAGGCCACGCAAGCTGGCCGCCTGCGCCTTGCTGCGCCCCTCAGCCAGGGCCTCGGCAAAATTGGCAAAGAGCACGGTCAACCACAGCCAGAATGTCACAGACAGTGTAAAAACGCTGGGCTGTTGCATGGTCATCGCGCTTGTCAGTAGGCTGCCCACATAAACCACAAACATCACCGGATTACGCCATTGCACGCGTGGATCGAGTTTTTTCAGAGCATCCAGCAAGGCGGGGCGTATCAGCTGCGGATCAAACATGGTTAAGGTTTTGTGCGTCATTTTAGGGATTCCTCAATGGGACCACAGCATCAGGTGTTCAACCACCGGCCCCAGCGCCAGAGCTGGCACATAATTGAGCAGGCCCACCAGCACGACCGTGCCGATGAGCAGCGCGATGAACAAGGGGCCATGGGTAGGCAAAGTGCCTTCTGTCACTTCAAGTCGCTTTTTAGCAGCCAAAGAGCCTGCCAAAGCCATCACCGGGATGATCATGCCCAAGCGTCCCACCCACATGGTCACCGCCAGCAGAATGTTATAGAACACCGTATTGACCGATAGGCCGGCAAATGCGCTGCCGTTGTTATTAGCCGTCGAACTCAGGGCATAGAGCACCTCGGAAAAGCCATGCGGCCCTGGATTGAAGATGCCGCTACGACCGGCATCCGTCATCACTGCTGCCGCTGTTCCGAGCAGCACCAGCAAGGGTGTGATGAGAATGGCGATCGACACCATCTTCATCTCATAGACCTCGATTTTCTTACCCAGATACTCAGGGGTCCGGCCAATCATCAGGCCGGCAACAAACACCGCCATGAGCGCAAACACCAGCATGCCATAGAGACCGGATCCAACACCGCCGAAGACCACCTCACCCAGTTGCATCATCACCAGGGGAATAGCTCCGCCCAATGGCGTAAAGGACTCGTGCATGGCATTGACCGCACCACAGGAGGCCGAAGTGGTGATGGTGGCAAACAGAGCGCTGGCAGAAATGCCAAAACGTGCTTCCTTACCCTCCATATTGCCGCCTGCTTGCAGGGCACTGACATGCTGATCAACCCCTAATGCCGTCAAGCGCGGATTGCCCTGGTGTTCGAAACTCATGCAGGCCACGGCTCCAGCCAGAAACAGCGTCAGCATGACCGCCATGACGGCTATACCTTGCCGCCGATCCCCGACCATGCGCCCCAGCACAAAACAAAGCGCGGCAGGAATCAAAAACATGCTCACCATCTCCATGAAATTGCTCAGCGGCGTAGGATTCTCATAAGGATGCGCCGAGTTGGCATTGAAAAATCCACCGCCATTGGTTCCAAGCATCTTGATGGCTTCCTGGGAAGCTACCGGCCCCATGGCCAGAGTCTGCGTTTGTCCACGCCGCTCCAACATCACGGGCTGGCCCGACGCATCCAACACTGGCTGTCCATCGGAACCTATCTTGGCTTCCTGCCATGTCTGCACCTCCAGGGTATGCACGTCCTGGTAGGCCGACAGGTTCTGTATCACTCCCTGGCCGACCAAAAACAGAGCGAAGACCAGGGACAGCGGCAATAACACCCACAAGGTAATACGCGTCAGATCCACCCAGACATTGCCGATCACCTGCGCCGAATGCCGGACAAAGCCCCTGATCAAGGCTATGACCACGATGATGCCCGTGGCTGCCGACAGAAAGTTCTGTACCGTCAGGGCCAGCATCTGCGTGAGATAGCTCATGCTCGATTCTCCGCTGTAGTCCTGCCAGTCCGTGTTGGTGACAAAACTGACAGCGGTGTTGAATGCGGAATCCGGGGTGATAGCGGTCAGGTGTTGCGGATTGAAGGGCAAATGCCCTTGGCAGCGCTGCAGAACATAGACCGCCAGCACCCCCAAAGTATTGAAGGCCAACAGACCGATGCTGTAATGCAGCCATCCGGACTCCTGTTCGGGTTGAATCCCCAAACAGCGAAATAGAAGGGTCTCGAAGCGCCGCACCCGAGTAAATCGGCCGGCCATGATAACCTCGATCATGCCACCCAGTGGCCAGGCCAGGGACAACACCACCAGCACATAGACGACCAGCAAAATCCAGTCCTGTGTTGTCATGAAAAGTTCTCCGGAAAAAGCAGCACGGCCAGCAAATAGATAAAAAGCATCACCGACAACAGAGCGCCCACCCCCATCCAGACGTTCATGAGCCCGCTCCGCGCTGACGCAATGCCGCGCACCCGTAACACAAGCCCAAAATGCTCAGCCCAAGAACCGCGATCAGGCCCAGATAGATGATGTCCATGAAATACTCCCCTTTGCCGAGATCTCATGCTAAGCGGTCGCATATCAAGGTGCTGCAAAGTTGCGTGCGGAACGCATCAAGAACGTATCAAGAAGATGATCAGGCGCGCACGGTTATTCGAGGCATCTGGATGCTGGAAGATCGCCGACTGGCCGCAGCTGGCGTCTTTATTTTGGAATAAGGTGGGATGAAGAGATCAATTTATGCCGGAACGTAACACATGTCATCATCAGGGTCGCGCAGGCCATGCCGCCACAAGAAATGAACATCCTGAAGGTGCGCCATGGATGCTGAGTAGCGCAGGAATCCGATGTCATCTTCGAGGTGACACCTTGCGGCAAGTGCTCCTCGCGCAATCAAGACTGATTGCGGTCACTGAACAGGGCAGCCTGGGTAATGTCCGCTCCGCGCATGGGTTTTTCTACATCCTTGATCGATGCTGCCCGGAAAAGCAGATCATGTCTCGGAGCAGATCTGAATCAGAGCTCTTTTCAAGCAGCGCCTGAAGAGCCATCATGTCATCGGTCATCGTCGTCATCCTCTGTGTTGTTTAGTGTGCAAACCAAACTCTACCGAAGATGCGCGATGACCAGCTACGCCCTTCTGTTACACCACTGCCTGGGACACGATCGAACGCAGCAGCAAAGCAAAGGAAAGCATGACATGCGAGGATTCAACATGGCACTGGGCCTTACCCCGGAACAGGCTGTCGAGGCTGTGAAGAAAGCGGCCCTGGGCTCTCTGGCGAATTCAACGACGCCCATCCTCTTCATGGATGAGTGGTGCGGTTTGGAAACCGACACGGCTTACGCGATGGGCTGGAATTCCATCTGTGTCGGCGAGGAGAACAAAGCTCGCTTCGCCGCATTGGATGCGATCAAGTCGCAGCGACATGGGGAAAGTGCGTCATGCCGACCATCAGCACGTTCTACGGAATCCTGATTCAAATGTTCTGGAGCGATCACGCCCCACCACACTTTCATGCGCTCTACGCCGAGCACGAAGTGTTGATCGACATCCGGACCCTCGATGTCCTGGAGGGCGAGATGCCCCGTCGAGCACTCGCCTTGATTCTGGAATGGGCGCAGGAGCATCGCGCCGAACTTATGGAGGACTGGGAGCTATGCGCACGCAATCAGCAGCCCCACAAGATTCGCCCCTTGCCGTAACTCCGCCCATCCAGCCGCGCATGCCGTGGCGTGTGGCAGCGGTAGAAGCCCTGCCGGACTTCCGGCTGCATGTCCGATTCGTGGACGGCACTGAGGGGACGGTGGACCTGACAGTCCTTGTCCATTCTCCTGCCGCCGGTGTCTTCGCTTCCCTTGGTGATTCCGCTCTCTTCGCCCAGGTGTTTGTCGAGCATGGCGCGGTAACGTGGCCGGGCGAAATCGATCTGGCTCCGGATGCCATGTACGCCGCGATCAAGAAGACCGGAACCTGGGTGTTGCGGTAGCCCCCGCTGTCAGGATAGTTATCGCCCCGGCCACCCGTGTTGAAGGCCGCGGAACCACACCAAGACGAGACGTCCGAGAAGAGCTACGGGGCCGACATAAACGCGCTGATCCGGCGACTCGAAGACGCCAGGTTGTGAGCCTTCCAACACAGCCTAATCCGGATAGACGAAAAGCCCAGGCATCATCGATGCCTGGGCTTTTAGATGAAAGCCGTTGCCGGCTTCGTGATTTGGTGCGGAAGGAGGGACTTGAACCCTCACGGCTTGCGCCACTACCCCCTCAAGATAGCGTGTCTACCAATTCCACCACTTCCGCGAAACTCGATACCTCAATGCGTGCCCGGCAAGACCGGGATGTCGCCATTGCCGAGCGGCGCTGGCGCTGCCGGCACAGGTGCTGGCACCGCTACGGGTGCCGGTGCGACCGGTGCCGCCTGCCCCAACGAAGCCGGCAACACCAACGCCGAACGCTGTGCCACATCTTTGCGTGCATAGACAGCAAGAACCAGGCTGGTGATCATGAAGATCAGCGCCAGCCAGGCAGTGATCTTGGTCAGCAGCGAGGTCGCGCCAGCAGCACCAAAGACCGTCTGCGACGATCCGGCCCCGAAAGAAGCGCCCATCTCGGCACCCTTGCCCTGCTGCAGCAGGATGAGACCGATCATCGACACCGCCACCAGCACATGCACGATCAAGACCAGGGTTTCCATGCCGCCTCACGCCCCTTTCGGACTCTGCCAGCAGCGCTCGGCTTGCTGACACAATTGCAAAAATTCTTCGGCCTTGAGCGAGGCACCTCCGACGAGGACACCATCGACATCCGCCTGTGACAGCAAAGCTGCCGCATTCTCCACCTTGACGCTACCACCGTAGAGCAAGGGTATCTCCGCCGCCATCTGCGGCTGCTGCCGCACCAGCCAGGCGCGTACAGCGGCATGCACTTCCTGAGCATGTGCCGGCGAGGCGACACGCCCGGTACCGATCGCCCAGACCGGCTCGTAAGCGATCAGGACACGCCGCCAGTCCGCCGCCGACAAAACCTGCAGAGCCTGCAGTTGCCGCTCGACCACCGCCAGCGTCTCACCAGCGTCATACTCGGCGAGCGATTCGCCGACACACAGCACTGGCTGCATGTCCTGCGCGACGACACGCAACAACTGCTGTGCCACCTGCGCCTCTGTGCGACCAGCCTGACGACACTCGGAGTGCCCGACCAGAACCAGCGCACAGGAAAAATCCCGTAACATCACCGCGGCGTGCTGCCCCGTCCAGGGCCCGAGCTCATGCTCGCTGACTTCCTGCGCCGCCAGCCGTATCGACGTCCCGCTTAAGGAACGCTGCACCTGATCGAAGTAGATCAGCGGTGGTGCGATCGCCACCTGCACACCTGACAAGGCCGCGACACCCCGGCACAAGGCCTGTAGGCGCAGCGCATTGCCGGCATGGTCGCCGTGCATCTTCCAATTCCCTATGACCCAAGGCTGTCGCATCGGCACCCCCAAGGCAGGGCGACAAGTCTACACAAGTTCGCCGGCCTCGACAAGGACCTTCTCGCACATTGCCTCAGCTTCTCAGGCGAGATGCGTTCGCACGCTCTGCGCCAGCTCCTCGACCAGGACCGCCACCAGAGCGGCGTCCTCACCCTCGACCATCACCCGGATCAAAGGCTCGGTGCCGGAGGCGCGCAGCAGAACACGGCCGCGCCCGGCCAGGCGTGTCTCGATGGCGGCAGCAGCAGCGGCGATCTGCGGATGCGCGAGAGGATCGCTGGTCTCACGCACGCGCACGTTGATCATCTTCTGCGGAAACTTCTGCAGCAGGCGTCTTTGCTCACGCAGGGAAGTACCGAGGCGCACCAGGCGCGCCAGTACCTGCAAGGCGGCGATGATGGCGTCGCCGGTCGAGGTCTTATCGAGACAGAGAATATGCCCGGAAGCCTCACCGCCGAGAGGCCATTGCCGCTTCTCCAGCTCCGCGACGACGTAACGATCGCCGACCTTGGCGCGAATGAACTCGAGCCCGAGCTCGCGCACCGCCAGTTCCATGGCCATGTTCGACATCTGCGTGCCGACGACACCCGCCAGCCCCTGTCCGAGTTGCAGACGTTCGCGCACCATCATCAGGATCAGTTCATCGCCGTCGACGATCTCGCCATCGCTGTCGACCATGACGACGCGATCGCCATCACCATCGAAAGCGATGCCGACGTCGGCACGATGGGTACGCACCGCCGCCGCCAGGGCCTGCGGATGAGTACTGCCACAGTCTTCATTGATGTTGAGGCCGTCCGGGGCGCAACCGATGCGAAAGACTTCGGCACCGAGTTCAGAAAAGACGCTCGGCGCCACCTGATAAGTCGCTCCGTGCGCGCAATCGACGACGATACGCAGGCCGTGCAGACTCATGTGGTAAGGGAAGCTGGCCTTGCAGAACTCGATGTAACGCCCCTTGGCGTCCTCGAGACGGGAAGCGCGACCGAGCTTGTCGGGCCCCTGGACGAGGAGAGGGCGCTCGAGCCAGGACTCGATCTCCGCTTCTTTCTCATCCGGCAGTTTGCGGCCATTGGCAGCGAAGAACTTGATGCCATTGTCGTAATAGGGATTGTGCGAAGCGGAAATGACGATACCGGCCTGGGCATGAAAAGCGCGGGTGAGGTAGGCGATGGCTGGCGTCGGCATCGGCCCGAGCAGGCGCACGCTGACCCCGGCGGCGGACAGCCCGGCCTCGAGCGCCGATTCGAGCATATAACCGGACAGGCGCGTGTCCTTGCCCATGACGACACTGGCATCGCCACCGCTGGCGAGGACGCGACCAGCGGCGTAACCGAGACGCAGGGCGAACTCCGGGGTGATCGGATCATCACCGACCCGCCCCCGCACGCCATCGGTACCAAAATATTTGCGTGTCATGCGCGTCTCTCCTTCAAGGACCACCAAAGGCGCAAGGCATCGGCCATGGCCGCGACGTCGTGCACCCGCACGATGCGGGCGCCCTGCTCGACCGCCCACAGATGCGCCGCCAGACCGGCCGGCAAACGCTGCTCGGGGCTACGCTCAGCCGCCAGCGCCTGCGCCAGCATACGCTTGCGCGACATGCCGACGAGCAAGGCACAGCCGAGCGGCTGCAGAGCATCGAGATGCGCCAGCAAGGTGAGGTTGTGCGTCAGATCTTTGCCAAAACCAAAACCCGGGTCGATCCACAGTCGCGAGCTGGCGATACCGGCGTCGACACAGGCGCGCACCCGGGCAGCGAGAAAATCCCTCACCTCGCCGACGACATCGGCGTAAAAAGGCGCCTGCTGCATGTCCTGCGGCTCACCCTGCATGTGCATGAGACAGATCTGCGCCGGGCTGGCGGCGACGACGGCGAGGGCTCCAGGCCGCTGCAAGGCGCGCACATCGTTGATCATGTCGACACCCTCGGCGAGCATGACGCGCATGACCTCAGGCTGAGAAGTATCGATGGACAAAGGGCGGGAGGTCTGTCGCCGCAGCTCGCGCACCACCGGCAGCAGGCGTCGCAACTCCTCTTCGGCGCTGACCGCAGCTGCGCCCGGACGTGTGCTTTCGGCACCCAGATCGAGAAGATCAGCGCCGGCGGCGAGCAAAGCCAGACCATGATCGATGGCAGCGGCGGGCGTGAGATAGCGCCCACCGTCGGAAAAAGAGTCCGGGGTGACATTGACGATGCCCATCACCCAGGGGCGTTCACCGGCCGGCGCGAACGGCAACATGGATCTACCCGGCGACGGCAGGGGTCGACTCCGCCGCACCGCCATCGCCGAGCGGCCATTCACGCGGCGCCCGCACCGGCAGGTCCTGCATGACGTCGTGGATCTGATCGCTGTCGAGGGTCTCGTATTGCATCAGCGCGGCCGCCATGGCGTCGAGACGGACGCGGTGTTCGATGAGCAGGTCACGGGCACGACCATAGCAACGATCGATGATGGAGCGGATCTCGTTGTCGATATCCGCCGCCGTCTGCGCCGAGACATTCTTGCGCTGGGTGACACTGCGCCCGAGGAAGACCTCGCCTTCATCCTCTTCATAAAGCAGGGGACCGAGCTTCTCCGACAAGCCCCACTTGGTCACCATATTGCGCGCCAGCTCGGTGGCACGCTGGATATCGTTGGAGGCGCCGGTGGTGACACCTTCCAGGCCGAGGGTGAGTTCCTCGGCGACGCGACCACCGAACAGGGAGCAGATCATCGATTCGAGGGCGCGCCGCGAACGGCTGTAGCGATCGGCCTCGGGCAGGTACTGGGTGACACCGAGAGCGCGGCCACGCGGGATGATCGATACCTTGTAGACCGGATCATGCTCGGGCATGAGAAAGCCGATGATGGCGTGCCCGGCCTCATGGAAAGCCGTGTTGCGCTTCTCCTCCTCGGACATGACCATGGACTTGCGTTCGGTGCCCATGAGGATCTTGTCCTTGGCCTGCTCGAATTCCTGCATGCCGACGCGCTTCTTGTTGGCGCGTGCCGCGAACAGCGCCGCCTCATTGACGAGATTGGCGAGATCGGCGCCGGAAAAGCCCGGCGTACCGCGCGCGATGAGCGCTGAATCGACGTCATCGCCGACCGGCACCTTGCGCATATGCACCTTGACGATCTGATCGCGGCCACGGATGTCGGGCAGACCGACGACGACCTGGCGATCGAAACGTCCGGGGCGTAGGAGCGCGGTATCGAGGACGTCGGGACGGTTGGTGGCGGCGATGACGATGATGCCGTCATTGGCCTCGAAGCCATCCATCTCGACGAGCAGCTGATTCAGGGTCTGTTCGCGCTCGTCATGGCCGCCACCAAGCCCGGCGCCGCGATGACGACCGACGGCGTCGATCTCATCGATAAAGATGATGCAGGGCGCCTGCTTTTTCGCCTGCTCGAACATGTCGCGCACACGCGAAGCGCCGACACCGACGAACATCTCGACGAAATCGGAGCCGGAGATCGAAAAGAAAGGCACTTTGGCCTCGCCGGCGATGGCCTTGGCGAGCAGGGTTTTACCGGTGCCGGGCGGCCCGACCATGAGGACGCCGCGCGGGATCTTGCCGCCGAGATTCTGAAACTTGGCCGGATCGCGCAGAAATTCGACGATCTCACGCACGTCGTCCTTGGCTTCGTCACAACCGGCGACATCATTGAAGTTGGTCTTGATCTGATCTTCGGAGAGCAGGCGCGCGCGACTCTTGCCGAAGGTCATCGGCCCGCCGCGACCACCACCACCGCCTTGCATCTGGCGCATGAAGAACATGAACAGGGCGACGACGATGATCACCGGAAAACTCGCGACCAACAGCTGCATCCACCAGGACTGCTGCTCCGGCGCCACACCCTCGACCTTGACCTTCTGCTTGATGAGGAGATCCATCAGGCTGTTGTCGGGCATGGCCGGACGCACGGTGGTGAAACGCGCACCGGTGCTCTCGACGCCATTGATCGACAGACCATCGACGCGCACGCTGCGGATATGACCGGCGCTGACAGCGTCGATGAAGTCCGAGTAAGCCAGGCTCTGCACGCTCGGTTGCTGCCCGACATTGCTATAGACGTAGGCGACCAAGGCCAGGATAGCCCCCCACAACATCAGAGTTTTCAGCCAGTTTTTCAACTCAGTGCCTCATCTTGCCTTGATCACCCGCCACTATCAGCAGCGCCGGTGTCGTCTTCCAGGGGCCAGGCTGCCGGCTGATAGCCGCATCCTAGCATATACACCTCACGCGATCGTGGCCGCGAGGCTTTCGGTTTACGAATCTTCACCTGCGCAAAACAGCGCAACAGCGCGCGGCGAAAATCATCACTGCCCTCGCCTTGAAACACTTTGACGAGAAAATTCCCCTGCGGCTTGAGGACGCGCCGCGCCATATCCAGGGCCAGCTCACAGAGGGCGATCGAACGCGGCTGATCGACGGCGTGGCTTCCAGAGATATTGGGGGCCATATCGGAGATTACAAGGTCTACCGCGCGACCGGCGATCACTGACTGCAGAGCCAGGACGATTTCGGGTTCGCGAAAGTCACCCTGGCAGAAGTGGACGCCGGCAAAAGGATCCATGGGCAGGATGTCGGTGGCGATGACTTCACCGCGGCCGGCCAGGCGCTGCGACGCCACTTGCGACCAGCTGCCGGGCGCCGACCCTAAGTCGAGGATGAGCATACCCGGCCGAATGAGGCGGTCACGATCATCGATCTCGATCAGCTTGTAGGCGGCACGCGCGCGATAACCATCCTTCTGCGCACGCTGCACGAAGGGGTCTTCGACGTGCTCGCGCAGCCAGGCGCTGCTGCTCTTGCTTCTCGCCACCCTCAGACCTCACTCACGAAGCGGCAAGGGCGCGACCATGTATAATGGCGCTTTTGTCGGGAAACCGGGTGCATGGACGTCATACGTTCTTCACAAAATGCCATCTTCAAATCGCTGCGCCGCTTGATCGAACACGGTCGTGAACGGCGCGCGCAACGGACCATTGTGCTGGAAGGCGTGCACCTCGTCCAGTCCCTGCAGCGCAGCGGCGGTGAAATCCTGCAATACATCGTGCGGGAGGACAAGGCTGACGACGCCGAAATCCTGCACTGGACGCAAGGGCGGCACCAGTTGTTTTCACACGCCCGCCTCGCCGATCTCAGCGCGCTCGACAATCCACCCACCCTGCTCGCCCTGGCACGCTTACCAACCCCCAGCACCCAAGCCAGCAAACACGCCATCCTCCTCGACCGCATCCAGGATCCCGGCAATCTCGGCACCTTGCTGCGCAGCGCCGCCGCCGCCGGCATCGCGCAAGTGCAACTCGGCCCGGGCTGTACCGACGCCTGGTCCTTGCGCTGCCTGCGCGCTGGTATGGGTGCGCACTTTCAGCTCGCCCTGCACAACCGCAGCGACCTCAGCGCCGCCGCCGACGGCGGTCGCCAACTCGCCGTCACCTGCCTGGAGAACGCGCAGTCGCTCTATCAGGCCGACCTGAGCACACCGACGCTCTGGGTGTTCGGCAATGAGGGTGAAGGCGTGAGCCACGAGCTGCTGGTGCGCGCCGACCTGCGCCTGCGCATCGACATGGCTGCAGGCACGGAATCGCTCAACGTCGCCGCCGCCGCCACCGTTTGTCTGTTTGAACAGCGCCGCCAGGAAGAGCTGCTTTCAAGGGCGGCGGTGAAAGATTAGAATGGCGGGCTTTCCCGCACAGAGAACCGAGGCATGAGCCTGAAGTCGGAAGACCGTAAACACTATCGCAGCATCGGCCACCACCTGCGCCCGATCATCCTCATCGGCAGTGCCGGCTTGAGCGAGGCCGTCCTGACCGAGATCGGCCGCGCCCTCGATGACCACGAATTGATCAAGCTGAAGATCGCCAGCGAAGACCGCGAGGCGCGCGCCGCCCTCATCGTCGAGCTGGTCGCCGCCACCGGCGCCGAACTGGTGCAGAGCCTCGGCCGCACCGTACTCATCGTGCGCCGCGTCGCGCAGCCGCATCCGCGCCTGTCCAACATCCTGCGTCACAGCGGCGGCGCCTGAGGCGCCGCGCCGGTTTCTTCAGTTGTCGCGCAGCTTGGAGAGCAGACGCAACATCTCGAGATACATCCACACCAGGGTGACGACGAGACCGAAGGCGCCATACCACTCCATATATTCAGGCTGACCCTCCTGCACCGCCATCTCGATCTGAGCAAAATCGATGATCAGATTGAAGGCGGCGATGCCGGTGACGATCAGGCTGAAGGCGATGCCGAGCGGTGAATGACTGGCGATGAGCGGTGCCTGGATGTGAAAGAAGCCGAGCACCATGGCGACCAGATAATAGACCGCCACCCCGGCCGTCGCCAGGGTGATGCCACGCACCAGCCCGGGGGTGGCACGCAATACGCCAGTACTGTAGGAGAGCAGCATCACGCCCATGGTGGCGAAAGTCAGGCCGACCGCCTGAAAGACGATGCCGCCATAGCGCTGCTCATAGAGCGCCGAGACACTGCCGACGACCAGCCCCTCGAGCAAGGCGTAGGCCGGCGCGAGGACCGCCGACCACTGCGGCTTGGCGATGAGGACGAAGGCGGCGATGAGACCACCGATGGCACCGAGCATGCTCAAGGAGCCAGCAGCGGCGGGATCGAGCATGAAACGGTGCCAGGTGATGCCGGCGGTGGCCGCCACCATGGCGAGCAGCATCGCTGCTTTATTGCTGGTGCCGAGCAAGGTGGCGCGACGGCTACTCACGCCTTGTGGGCGTTCGAGGGCACGGCCGAGCACGGGATTGCTGGATCTCAACATGAATGATCACTCCTTGGCTGAAGATGTCTCAACATCACTCGTGGCGAACTTCGTTGATTTCATACTCGACGAGTCCACCGGGCGTCTGCACGGCGACGACATCGCCGACCGATTTTCCGATCAGGGCGCGCGCCAGCGGTGAGCCTACCGAAATTTTTGCCTGCTGGATATCCGCCTCATCATCACCGACGATCTGATAGGTGCGCTTATCCTCATTGTCGATATTGATGATCTCGACGGTCACGCCAAAGATCACCTTATCGCCAGGCGGCATCGCCCGTACATCGATGATATGGGAGCGCGCCAGCTTGTTTTCAATATCAGCGATGCGCCCTTCGATGAAACCCTGCTGCTCACGTGCGGCGTGGTATTCGGCGTTTTCCTTGAGATCGCCGTGCGCGCGCGCCTCAGCGATGGCGAGAATGACGCGCGGCCTTTCGATCGTCTTCAGTCGCTCCAGCTCATCGCGCAGCGCCTGGGCGCCGCCGACCGTCATGGGATGACGCTCCATCACGACAACTCCTTATGTAAGTCCTGCAGACGCCGCACTTCGCGCGTGGCGTCGACTTCGATGGCCTGACAGACAGCACGCGCGCCGCTGATGGTCGTGGTGTAGTAAACCTTGGCCTGCAGCGCCGACCGCCGGATGGAAAAGGAGTCCTGCGTCGCCTGCTTGCCTTCCGTGGTATTGATGATCAGGCTGATCTCGCCGTTTTTCAACATGTCGACCACGTGCGGGCGTCCCTCGGTGACCTTGTTCACGCGGCCGCAGGGAATGCCGGCAGCCTCGAGCTCTCGCTGTGAACCGCGCGTGGCGACGAGTTCGAAACCGAGGCGGGTGAGCGCCCGTCCGAGCTCCGGCAGATGCACCTTGTCGGACTCGCGCACTGACAAAAAGGCGCGACCACCCGTCGGCAGTTTCTCATTGGAGCCGAGCACGGCCTTGTGGAAGGCCTCGGCGAAGCTCTTGCCGACCCCCATGACCTCGCCGGTCGACTTCATCTCGGGGCCGAGAATGGGATCGACACCGGGGAATTTGGCGAAGGGGAAGACCGCCTCCTTGACCGAGAAATAAGGCGGCAGGATCTCGTGTTCGACCTGCTGCTCGGCCAGCGACTGCCCAGCCATGCAGCGCGCTGCCACCTTGGCCAGCGAACGCCCGATGCACTTCGACACGAAAGGCACGGTGCGCGAGGCGCGCGGATTGACCTCGAGCACGTAAACATCCTCGCCTTTGACGGCGAACTGCACGTTCATCAGACCGACGACACCGAGCTCGCGCGCCATCGCCACCGTCTGCTCGCGCATCTGATCGAGGAGGTGAGCCGACAGGGAATAAGTCGGCAGGGAGCAGGCTGAATCGCCCGAATGGATGCCGGCCTGTTCGATGTGCTGCATGATGCCGCCGATGACCACGTCGCGGCCATCGCTGACACAGTCGACGTCGACTTCCGTGGCATCATCGAGGAAGCGGTCGAGCAGCACCGGACACTCGTTCGAGGCCTGCACCGCGACGCGCAGATAGGTGCGCAGCTCTTCTTCGTTGTAGACGATCTCCATGGCACGCCCGCCGAGCACATAGGAGGGACGCACCACCAGCGGATAGCCGACCTCGGCCGCCAGACGCACGCCCTCTTCCGTCGACCGCGCCACGCGATTGGGCGGCTGACGCAGCTCGAGACGGTGGATCATCTGCTGGAAGCGCTCGCGGTCTTCGGCGCGATCGATGGCGTCGGGACTGGTGCCGATGATCGGCACACCCGCCGCCTCAAGGTGACGTGCCAGCTTGAGCGGGGTCTGCCCGCCAAACTGCACGATGACGCCCTGCGGCTTCTCGATGCGCACGATCTCGAGGACGTCCTCGAGGGTGACCGGCTCAAAGTAGAGACGATCCGAAGTGTCATAGTCGGTGGACACGGTCTCGGGATTGCAGTTGACCATGATGGTCTCATAACCATCCTCGGCCATGGCCTGCGCCGCGTGCACACAGCAGTAGTCGAATTCGATGCCCTGACCGATACGATTGGGGCCGCCCCCGAGGACCATGATCTTGCGCCGGTCGGAGGGCGCCGCCTCACACTCCTCTTCATAGGTCGAGTACATATAGGCAGTGCTCGAGGCAAACTCGGCGGCACAGGTATCGACGCGCTTGTAGACCGGATGGATGGACAGATCGGTGCGCCGGCGCCGCACTTCTTTTTCGCTGACCCCGATCAACGTGGCGATGCGCGAATCGGCGAAACCCTTGCGCTTGAGCTCGCGCAGGGCGGCGCGATCGAGACCGCCGAAGCCGAGGCGTTGCACGCTCTCTTCGGCGCGCACGATGTCCTCGATCTGGATCAGGAACCAGGGATCGATGCGCGTCAGCTCATAGACCTCGTCGAGACTCATGCCGAGGCGGAAGGCGTCACCGATATACCAGATACGCTCCGGCCCCGGCGTATGCAGTTCATTGCGCAGCCGCGCGATGACTTCATCCTGTTGCGCATTGAGGCGCGGATTGAAGCCATCTGAACCGACTTCGAGACCGCGCAGCGCTTTTTGCAGGGACTCCTGGAAAGAGCGTCCGATGGCCATGACCTCGCCCACCGACTTCATCTGTGTCGTCAGGGTCGGCGCCGCCTGCGGGAATTTTTCGAAGTTGAAGCGCGGAATCTTGGTGACGACGTAGTCGATGCTGGGCTCGAAAGACGCCGGCGTGGCACCGCCGGTGATGTCATTGCGCAGCTCATCGAGGGTGTAACCGACCGCCAGCTTGGCCGCCACCTTGGCGATGGGAAAACCCGTGGCCTTGGAGGCGAGCGCCGAGGAACGCGACACGCGCGGATTCATCTCGATGACGACCATGCGCCCATCGGCAGGATTGATACCGAACTGGACGTTGGAGCCACCGGTCTCGACACCGATCTCGCGCAACACCGCGATCGAGGCGTCGCGCATGATCTGGTATTCCTTGTCGGTCAGGGTCTGCGCCGGCGCCACCGTGATCGAGTCGCCGGTGTGCACGCCCATGGGGTCGAAGTTCTCGATGGCGCAGACGATGATGCAGTTGTCGCGCGCATCGCGCACCACTTCCATCTCATACTCTTTCCAGCCAATCAGGGATTCGTCGATGAGCAACTGCTTGACCGGCGACAGCTCGAGACCGCGTTCGCAGATCTCGACGAACTCCTCGCGGTTGTAAGCGATACCACCACCCGAGCCGCCGAGGGTGAAGGAGGGCCGGATGATGCAGGGGAAGCCGACCTGATCGAGGATGGCCGTGGCCTCCTCCATGGTGTGGGCGATGCCCGAACGCGGGCAGGCGAGACCGATACGACGCATCGCCTGATCGAAGAGCTCACGGTCTTCGGCCTTGCGGATGGCGTCCTTGGAGGCGCCGATGAGCTCGACCTTGAACTTTTCCAGCACACCATGGCGGTCGAGATCGAGGGCGCAATTGAGCGCCGTCTGTCCGCCCATGGTCGGCAGGACCGCCTGCGGCCGCTCCTGCTCGATGATGCGTGCCACCGTCTGCCAGTTGATCGGCTCGATGTAAGTCGAATCGGCCATGCTCGGATCGGTCATGATGGTGGCTGGATTCGAGTTGACCAGGATGACGCGATAGCCTTCCTCACGCAGGGCTTTGCACGCCTGGGCGCCGGAGTAGTCGAATTCGCAGGCCTGGCCGATGACGATGGGGCCGGCGCCGATGATGAGGATGCTCTTGATATCTGTACGCTTGGGCATGATGCAGTCTCAGCTACGCGCTTGCATGAGCGCAATGAAATCATCGAAGAGATCAGCCGCTTCGTGCGGCCCCGGACTGGCCTCGGGGTGCCCCTGGAAGCTGAAAGCCGGCTTGTCGGTGCGGCGCAGGCCCTGCAGGGAGCCATCGAACAAGGAGCGGTGGGTGGCACGCAGGCAGGACGGCAGACTCGCCTCATCGACGGCAAAACCGTGATTCTGGCTGGTGATCAAAACGCGACCACGCTCGAGATCGAGCACCGGATGGTTGGCGCCATGATGGCCAAACTTCATCTTCACCGTCTGCGCCCCGGAGGCCAGACCGAGCAGCTGATGACCGAGGCAGATGCCGAACAGCGGGATGTCGCGCGCGAGAAACTCGCGGATGGCGGCGATGGCATAGGTGCAGGGCTCAGGATCGCCGGGACCATTCGACAGGAAGATGCCATCGGGGCGCAAGGCCAGCACTTCCGCCGCCGGGGTCTTGGCTGGCACCACGGTGAGGCGGCAGCCGCGATCGACGAGCAGGCGCAGAATATTCGCCTTCACCCCGAAATCATAGGCGACGACATGAAAGCGCGACGGCGGTGCGGCGCGAAAACCCTCGCCGAGTTGCCAGGAACCTTGCGTCCAGGCGCTGACTGCCGTGGCACTCACCTCCTGCGCCAGATCCATGCCCTGCAGACCAGGGAAGGCCCGTGCGGCCTGCAGAGCCTGCTCATCATCGATCGTCCCCGCCATGATGCAGCCATTCTGGGCGCCTTTCTCACGCAGGATACGGGTCAGGCGACGCGTATCGATGTCAGCGATGGCGACGATGCCAGCAGCGCACAGATAATCGCCCAGACTCTGCTGGCTGCGCCAGTTGCTGGCGATCGGCGCACCGGCGCGCACGATCAGACCGGCTGCCCAGACGCGCGCGGACTCGGCGTCCTCAGTATTGATGCCGGTATTGCCGATATGCGGATAGGTCAGGGTGACGATCTGGCGACAGTAGGAAGGATCCGTGAGGATCTCCTGATAACCGGTCATGGCGGTGTTGAACACCACCTCGCCGCTCGTCACACCATCGACCCCCAGGGATATACCGCGAAAGATGCTGCCGTCTTCCAGGACGAGTATGGCGGGTTTGCTCAAGACGACCTCCCAAAACCAAGATACAAAAGACGCGTTCACAAAAAAGCGAGAAGGATTGGAGATCCGTCTCGCCCAGGATTGACGTCATAATGAGTCGGTAATTCTAGGACAAACACCCCCCCTCTGTCCACTTGCCGGGGCGTCATGCGTGTCGCCTCGTCGCTGCCTCAGCCTGCCTCCTCCTCGCCAGCACCCATACCCAGCTCCTTGAGCTTGCGCGTCAGGGTATTGCGCCCCCAGCCGAGCAACTCAGCGGCCTCGCCACGGCGACCGCCGGTGTGAGCGAGAGCTTCGAGGATGAGCGTCTTCTCGAAGCGCCCCTGTACCTGCGCGAGCTGGTCGCGTTCGTCACCTGCCAAATATTGACGCATCCACAAAGCCAGAGCCTGCTCCCAGTCGGGTGTCGCGGCAACGACGCTGCGTTCTTCGCGCTGGAGCAACTCTGGCGGCAGATCCTCGACCATGACCTCCCGCCCGGCGGCCATCACCGTCAGCCAGCGACAGGTGTTCTCGAGCTGCCGGACGTTACCCGGCCAGGGCAGGGACTGCAGGACCTCGGCGGTCTCCGGCCGCAACACCTTGACCTCGACCTGCAGTTCGCGCGCCGCCCGGCGTAGAAAATATTCGGCCAGCATGGGAATGTCGGAGCGCCGCTGCGACAAACGCGGGATGTGGACGCGGATGACATTGAGACGATGGAAAAGATCTTCACGAAAACGACCGTCGGCGACGAGCTTCTCGAGGTTCTGGTGGGTGGCAGCGATGATGCGCACATCGACGCGTATCGGCGTCGTACCACCGACGCGATAGAACTCACCGTCGGCGAGCACACGCAGCAGGCGTGTCTGTGTCTCCAACGGCATGTCGCCGATCTCGTCGAGAAAGAGCGTGCCGCCATGCGCCTGCTCGAAACGGCCATTGCGCTGCGCCGTCGCTCCAGAGAAGGAGCCTTTTTCATGCCCGAACAGCTCCGATTCCATGAGATCACGCGGGATGGCCGCCATATTCAAGGCGATAAAGGGCTGGGCACGACGCGGCGAGTGCCGATGCAGAGCCTGCGCGACACGCTCCTTGCCGGTGCCGGACTCGCCGTTGATGAGGACGGTGATGTGCGAGCCGCTGAGTCGACCGATGGCACGAAAGACCTCCTGCATGGCCGGACTCTCGCCGATGATCTCCGGCATCTCCGCCGCCTCGCCGTCAACCTGCTCCGCCACCGCCATCTCGCGGCGATGCTGCACGGCGCGGCGCACCAGGGTCACCGCCTCGTCGACATCGAAAGGCTTGGGCAGATACTCGAAAGCTCCTCCCTGGAAGGAAGAGACGGCAGAATCGAGATCGGAGTGCGCGGTCATGACGATGACCGGCAATTGCGGATGCGAGGCCTGCAACCGCGCCAGCAGACCGAGGCCATCGAGACCAGGCATGCGCATATCGGTGATCAGGGTATCCGGCTCCTCATGCGGCAACTGCGCCAGCATGGCGCGCGCATCCTCGAAGACACGCACCTGCCAGCCCTCCTGACTGAGGGCGCGTTCGAGGACCCAGCGTATCGAGCGATCGTCATCAACGATCCATACTTTCGCCGTCATGAGGCGCCTCCCAGGGTAAATAGATGGAAAACCGCGTCTGTCCAGGGCGCGAATCGCATTCGATCAGACCGCCGGCCTGGCTGACCAGGTCCTGGGCGATGGACAAGCCCAAGCCGGTGCCCGCCGCCCGTCCGCTGACCATGGGATAAAAAATGGCGGCACGGATAGCATCGGGAATCCCCGGACCGTCATCCTCGATATCGAGACGCAGGACCAGGCGATGACGATGTGTGCCGATGGTGAATTGTCGCTGTGAACGGGTGCGCAACATGATCTGACCGACCTTGCCCGGCTGTGGATTCTCGACCAGCGCCTGCAAGGCATTGCCGGCGATATTGAGCAGCACCTGAATGATCTGATCCGGATCGATATAAATGTCCGGCAAGGACGGGTCGTAGTCGCGCTCGACGCTGACCGCACCTGCAGCCTCGGCGATGATCAAGGCGCGCACACGCTCCATGCACTCATGCACATTGACGCGCCGCGGCTGTGGCGGACGACGTGACCCGAGCATGCGGTCGGCGAGGTGACGCAGGCGATCGGCCTCTTCGATGATGACCTGGGTGTACTCTTCGAGCTCACGATCATGCAGAGCGCGCGCCAGCAGCTGTGCCGCACCACGGATACCACCGAGAGGATTTTTGATCTCGTGCGCCATGCCGCGGATGAGCTGACGGGTGGCCTGGTGCGTGGTCAGCAAGGCCTCCTCGCGGGCGATGCGCATCAGGCGGTCCATGGGCTGCAGCTCCATGAGCAGATGCGTGCCGCCTTCTGCCGTCGACAAAGGCGTCACCGCGTAGTCGATCACTCTCTCCTGACCACCGATCCAGACGTGCGCCTCGCGCTTGCTGAACGGGTGCCCGAGCTCGAGGGCACGCTGCAAGGCGGCACGCATGCCGGCACCGTCCTTGTCGAGAAAAAGATCCTCGAGACACTGCCCGCGGGCCTTGCTGCCCACGCCGAGCAAAGCCGAAGCGGCGGCATTGAGCTCGACGATCGCGCACGCCGCATCGAGATAGATCACTGCGGTGCTGAGATTATCCAGTAGCTGCCAACGATCCAAAGCCTGTCTTGCCATGCTCCCTCCTCCTGGCGCAGTGAAAGCAATTTATGGGCCAGACTGTCGCAAGCACGACGGAGGCGCCTGTGGCCATCGTTGCCGATCGCCCTACGCAGCAGGATGCACCAAGATGGCGCACCAAGATAGTGCATCATAACGCCCACCATGCACTCTTGTGCAGCATAGCCACACCCCAGCGCACGGCACTCGTCGCTGCGCATGCCGAGGCCGATGAAGGGCGGGCATCGGGTGTACACCGCTGAGGAGATTGTGCTGTTATAATCGCCCACTCTCTCCACGGATGCTTCGCCCCATGTCCGACTCCTCGCGCAAGATCGGTTTTGTCTCCCTCGGTTGCCCCAAGGCTCTGGTCGACTCGGAACGCATCCTGACGCAACTGCGCAGCGACGGTTATGACATCGTCGGCGACTATCCGCAGGCCGACCTGGTGGTGGTCAATACCTGCGGCTTCATCGATCAGGCGAAAGCCGAGTCGCTCGCCGCCATCGGTGAAGCCCTGCAGGAAAACGGCAAAGTCATCGTCACCGGCTGTCTCGGCGCCCAGGAGGAACAGATCCGCAGTGTGCATCCCCAGGTTCTCGACGTCACCGGGCCACAGGCCTATGAGGCGGTGTTGCGCGCCGTGCATCGTCACCTGCCGCCGCAGGAACGCAGACATGATCCCTTCGTCGACCTGACGCCGGCACCGGGCGTGCGCCTGACGCCGCGCCACTACGCCTATCTGAAGATCTCGGAAGGCTGCAACCACCGCTGCAGCTTCTGCATCATCCCGTCGATGCGCGGCGACCTCGTCTCGCGGCCGGCCGGTGACGTTCTGCAGGAAGCGGAAGGTCTGGTACGCTCTGGCGTCAAGGAACTGCTGGTGATCTCGCAGGACACCTCGGCCTATGGCGTCGACCTGCGCTACAAGCTCGACTTCTGGAATGGTCAGCCGGTCAAGACCCGCCTTTATGAGCTGTGCGAAGCCCTCGCCAGCCTCGGCGTCTGGGTGCGCCTGCACTATGTCTACCCCTACCCGAACGTCGATGATCTGATGCCCTTGATGCGCGACGGCCGCATCCTGCCTTATCTCGACATCCCCTTTCAGCACGCCAGCCCGCGCCTGCTGCAACAGATGAAGCGCCCGGCGCACGCTGAAGACACCCTGCGGCGGATACAGCGCTGGCGCGAGCAGGTCCCCGACCTGACCTTGCGCTCGACTTTCATCGTCGGCTTTCCCGGCGAAACCGAAGAGGACTTTCAGATCCTCCTCGACTGGCTCGAAGAGGCACAGCTCGACCGCGTCGGCTGCTTCATCTACTCGCCCGTCGCGGGAGCTGCCGCGAATGAGCTGCCCGACCCCGTCCCTGCCGAAGTGCAACAGGAGCGCTACGCGCGCTTCATGGAAAAGGCCCAGGACATCTCACAGCGCCGCCTCGCCGCCAAGATCGGTCGGCGCTACCGCGTCCTGGTCGATGAGATCGATGCGGAAGAAGGCGTGGCGATCGCACGCGGACCAGGGGATGCTCCCGAAATCGACGGCCAGGTCTTCATCGAAGGCGAAGGTGCCAGCACCTTGCGTCCCGGTGACTGGGCTGATGTCACCATCACCGACGCCAGTGAATATGACCTGTATGCGGAGCTATGACAGCGATGAATGAACGAATCAAACGCTCGACGCGCTCTCTGGCCATCGCCGCCCTCGGCGTCGTCTACGGCGACATCGGCACCAGTCCTCTTTACACCGTCAACACCATCTTCGCCGGCGACAGTCACGCCGTTCCACTCAGCCCGGCGCACATCTTCGGCGTGCTGTCGCTGCTGTTCTGGTCCTTGATGATCGTCGTCTCGCTCAAATATGTGCTCTTCATCATGCACGCCGACAATCGCGGTGAAGGTGGCATCATGGCGCTGATGGCCCTGGTGCTGCGCAATGGCGGCAAGAAAGCCCATTATCTGATGCTGCTCGGACTGTTCGGCGCCGCCCTCTTTTATGGCGACAGCGTCCTCACTCCTGCCATCTCCGTGCTCTCCGCCATCGAGGGCCTCGGCGTCGCCTCACCCACTTTCACCGCTTACGAGGTGCCGCTGGCGCTGATCGTGCTCTTGTCTTTGTTTCTGGTGCAAAAAAGCGGCACCGGTACGGTCGGGCGCTGGTTCGGCCCGATCATGATCGTCTGGTTCAGCGTCCTCGCCGCCCTTGGCATCTATGGCATAAGCCAGGCACCGCGCGTCATGCTGGCGCTCAACCCGTTCTATGCCGTGCGTTTCTTTATCAACAATCCAAGCATGGGCTTTTTCTCTCTCGGCGCCACCGTGCTGGCCTTGACCGGCGCCGAAGCCCTCTACGCTGACATGGGGCATTTCGGGCGCCGCCCCGTACAACGCGTCTGGTTCTTCGTCGTCCTGCCCGGCCTCGTGCTCAACTATTTTGGCCAGGGCGCACTGCTGATCCGGCATCCCGAGGCCATCAGCAATCCTTTCTATCTGCTCAGTCCGCATCAACTGCTCTATCCGCTCATCGCGCTGAGTACGGCCGCGACCGTCATCGCTTCGCAGGCGGTGATCTCCGGCTGCTACTCGATCACCCAGCAGGCCATCCATCTCGGCTATGCGCCGCGCATGGAGGTGCAGCATACCTCCAGTGAGGAGATCGGCCAGATCTACCTGCCCGGCGTCAACTGGGCTCAGATGTGGGCGGTGGCTCTGCTCGTCCTCATCTTCGGCTCCTCGGCACGCTTGGCCGCCGCTTACGGTATCGCCGTCACCGGCACCATGCTCATCACCACCATCCTCGCCTACTTCGTGGTCCGCGACATCTGGCACTGGAAACTCCTCCCGACCTTGGCGACCGTCGGCCTCTTTCTCATCGTCGACAGCGCCTATTTCAGCTCCAATCTGTTCAAGGTCGCGCAGGGTGGCTGGATCCCCCTGGTCCTCGGCTGCCTCATCTTCCTGATGATGACAACTTGGAAGAAAGGCCGCCGCATCCTCAACCAGCATCTCGGCGAAGACCTCATGCCTCTGGTGCAGTTCGCCACCCAGGCGCAGGGCAATCTGCCCACGGTGCCGGGCACGGCCATTTTCATGACCCAGCATCTGAACAGCACGCCGCACGCCCTCATGCACAGCGTCAAGCACTTCAAATGCCTGCATGAACGCGTGGTGATCCTGAAGGTCGAGGTCCGTGATGAGCCACACGTGAGCGCGTCCGAACGCGTGCAGGTGACGCGCGTCAACGATCAGTTCTTCCGCGTTCTGATCACCTTCGGCTTCATGGATCTCACCGACCTGCCCGGCGTCCTGCCCCTGTGCACGCGCCAGGGCCTGCCCCTCGATGCGCAGAGTACGAGCTATGTCCTCGGACGCGAGACGCTGATCCCGCAGCGCAGCGCCTCGATGTCGCTGTGGCGCGAACACCTGTTCATCACCATGTTCCGCAACGCCGGCAGCGCCGCCGCCTACTTCCATATCCCGCCCAACCGGGTGGTCGAGCTCGGCTCACAGATCGCCCTTTGACCCCCGTGCGGCATGCTGAAGGCCCGCAGAGTCGCAAGATCCGCCCGGGGACTGAGGCCATCTTGACCCGATGCGCGACAAGCCCCGCGAAGGAGCTGGGCGACCACAGCACGCCTTTCCAGTGGCGCCGCCGGATGTCCGGGCGCTGCTTGCGCAGCATCCGGCTGGAAACGCCCTTCGAGGCTGTTCGCAGGCGCGGCGATCGAGACCTTGGGCAGATGACGGGCAGGCTCAGCCACGCCCCCATCCAGAGCCAATCTCGTAGCGGACACCGTTCCGCCAGACCTACGCAAACCTGCTCATGTCCGAGCAAATCTGCCGCTGACTTCCTGCTTCGATGAGGACGGTTTCGCGCGCGCCTTGCGGCACACGCCAGCGCCTTCCTCTCCACAGGCT
>JAKBFV010000096.1 GCA_021833365.1 Pseudomonadota bacterium
GTTTCCACCGAGGACAGCTGCCCTCCCGCCGTCTGAATGTTCTTCAGATACTGGCCGAGCTGCGACTGCAGGGTCTGCAAGGCATTGATATTCGCAGCCTGCCCGGGATTGTCGGCGGGCGTTTGATACTGCAGACCGGAAGACAGTTGCTGCTGGGTCTTGTCGAGCGCCGCCTGATTCTGATCCATGGTGCTCGCCGCCAGGGTGTAAAAATTGGCCGTGCCGATGCGTATCATGATCGTCCTCCTCAGGCTCCAACCGCCGTCAACAGCGAGTTGAACAGGGTGCGAGCGGTATTGATGACCTGAGCCGAAGCGCTGTAGGCCTGTTGAAACTGGATCAGATTGACCGCCTCTTCGTTGATATTGACGCCCGACACCTGCGTCACCAGCTGGGTCGTATTCTGCAACACGCTGCTGGCGGCGCTCTGACTGTTTTGCGCTTGCGCCGTCTGCGTGCCAACGACCTGCACCATGGCGCCGTAGAGGCCGTCCATGGTCATCTGTCCCTGATCGGCCAGGGCTGCCCCCTGCAAGGCGAGCATGGCCTGACCATTGCGGGCATCGCCTGTCCCTTGCGCATTGTAGGCGACGGTGAAGGTGTCGCCCGTACTCGGCACACCCGACAGATTGAGGGTATAACCCTGATAGACGGAAGCTGGTGCCGGACTGGTGGTGAACAGCCCGGCCCCGGTGGTGGTGACGCTGGAGCTGCCCGGCATCTGCAGATTGACGACACCACCGACCGTCGCCGTACCGCTGCCATTGAGAGACTGCGCCGCGCCGCTGCTACCGGTCACCTGCAGCGCATTACCGGCTCCGCCCGCAAGGGCGAAGGACAGATCGGCGCCTTGCAATGAGCGCACACTCAAGGTCGTACCATTGGAGGTGGCGATGATACCGGACTGCTGCAAAATACCATTGCCGTTGATGCTGGCGGCCAGGGCATCCGGCGTGCTGCCACTCAGCGGCTGGCCATCGAGACTGAGAGCGAAACTGCTGTTGCTGCTGATCGCGCTGATCTGAGCGCGCGTGTCGGCCACCGCCTGAACACCGCTGACCGCGTTCAAGGCGGCGGCGATCTGCTGTGCACTTTCATTCGCCGTGGTGCTGACCGCCGTCGTCGTCACCGCGTTCGTCTTGCTGTTGTAGACATTGAGGCTCAGGGTCTCGGCTGGATAGCCATTGCTACCACCGGCCACCGCGACACCGGCGGCAGCTCCCGTGCTGCTCACCTGGAACTCACCGCTTTGCGCCGAAAACAAGGTGTTGTTGACGCCCGGTGTATAAGGCTGGTTGACCAGGGGCGGTGACCAGGCCACGGGATTGGCGGGATTACTGTTGTTGAGCACGTCATAGGTGGTCGGAGAGGTGAACTTGATCAGTACCGGCGGCGTCATGCTGCCCGGGCTCGTCGTAAAAGCCGGCGTGCTGACACTGTTCATGCTGGCGACACTGATGCTGCCACTACCCTGATTGGTGGTGCTCGTACTGGCATTCACCGGCCAGGCGAAAGCCAGCTGGTTCGGCGTCGTGATGCTCATCGCCAGCTGTGACGCCGCCTGCGCCGTCGGCGAAATATAAAAGGTCGAACCGGCGGCATAGTTGCCGCTTTGCAGATTGATGGAGAAGCCGTCAGCGCTGATCGTCGCCGGCAGGGTCGCCGGCAGCTGACCTTGCGCCACCACCTTGCCATCGCTGGCACGCGTCAGGCTGTAGGTGCTGCCCGGCGGCGTGAAGCTCAGGGTATAGTTCGAGGCCGTCAACTGCGCCGTCGCGGTGATACTCACCCCCATGGCATAGGTCTGGGGCGAAGGGTTGCTGGCGGCGGCGGTGATGCGCGAAGCCGTGGCCGTCGCCGAGTTGATGTCCGCGAAGATTTTGCTGCCGGCCTGACCATTGAGATCGACACCGAGCTGGTTCTGCTGATTCATCGCGTTCGCCAGCACGAGGGCGAGCTGCCCGATGCTATTCTGCACCGCCCCCAGAGTGTTGCTCTGATAGTTCAGCTGGCCACCGAGACTGCCGCCGCTGAGGGATGACGTGATCACCTGTGCCCCCTGCGGCCCCTGCAGGGTGACATCGAGCGCCTGCGTGTTGCCGGCTGCCGCCTGCGTTGCCAGCGTGGCGGCGTGTACGCCACTGACCAGGGCCTGGCCATTGCCGATGAAGATATTGTCCATGCCCGAACCGTCTTTGACCACACTCACCGACACCAGCTGCGACAGCTGCTGCAGCAGGGCATCGCGATTGTCGAGCAGGGCATTCGGCTGCTGGCCATTCGGCAGACTTCCCGTCCCCGCCAGCTTCTGGTTCAAGGCGGCGATGTTCTGCGCCAGACTGTTGATCTGGCTGACTCCGGAGACGACAGCGCTGTTGACCGACTGATTCTCGCTCTGAATCTCCTGGGCACTGGCGTTGAAGCCCTGCACCAGGGTCTGCAGATCCGACAGGACGACCTGGCGACTGGTCACCGACGACGGATTGCTCAAGGCCGACTGCAGATCATTGAACATGGTCTGCATCTGCGCGCTCAAGCCCGTGCTGGAACTAGCGACATAGTTGTTGATGCGCGACAAGGCCGTGCTCAAAGCGCTCAACTGGCTCGACTGCGCGGTATCGGAGAGCAGTTGGTTATTGAGAAAGGTACTGGCCTGGCGCACCACACCGACGACCGTCGCACCATTGCCCTGACTGTAAGCGCCGTCCTGCTGCGGCAGGGCATTGCTGATCACCGTGCTTTCGCGTGTATAGCCCGGCGTGCTGGCGTTGGTGATATTGTTGCCGATGGTATTGAGGGCGACCTGCGCGGCATTGATGCCGCTGATCGCAATGTTGAGCATATCGGACATGAACGCTCCTCCTAACCCTGGCCAGCCAGGCTGGCGCTGGCCATGATCTGGCGCAGCTTATCGGCATAATGCGGATCGCTGGCATAACCGGCCTTGGACAGGGCTTGCACGAAAGCCTGTTCATCCGTGCCCGCCGCCAGAGCCTGGCGATAACGCGGATTGCTCTGCAAAAAAGACACATAGTCAGCGACGCTGGCGGCGATCGATGGGTAGGCGCGAAAGTTGGCGTGGCGCCGCTGCAGCTGGCCATTGACCAGTTCCAGGGTGGATCGACCGGCGCTGCTGCCTTTCCAGCTGGGATCGGCCTTGATGCCAAAAAGATTGTTGAAGCCCTGCGCCAGACTCTTACCCCAACCGGTTTCCAGGGCCGCCTGCGCCAGGATCACCCGCACGCTGACGCCCAGCTGCCGCGCTGCCGCACGCGCGTGCGGCAACAGGGTGTCGAGGAAAGCCTGCTTGTCTGGAGCGCTCACCGCTGCTTGCGATACAGGCGCTGTCGGCGTCGATGCCGCCGGCGCCGGTACCGTTGGCGTGGCGCTGGACGTGAGCCCGCCGGAAAGCTGGCGCTGCAGAACGTGGGCGAGGCCGATACCACCATGCTCGGAGAGCTGCAAGGCGAGCTGCTGATCGGCCATGTCCTCATAGAAACGCGACTGATCGGAGGAGAATTCATCGTTGGGATTGAGCGAACGTGTCGCTTCACGCATGGTCTTGAGCATCATATTGACGAAGATGGACTCAAACTGGCGCGCCACCTCCGCGACCGCACGCGAACCCGACGCCGACTTCAGGCTCTGCAGAGCGTTGAGGTTGTTGTAATCACCGAGTCCTTGCGTGAGCTGGCTATTCATATCACTTTGATCTCCGCTTGCAGAGCTCCCGCCGCCTTCAAGGCTTCGAGGATGGCCATGAGATCACCCGGGGCGACACCGACACGATTCACCGCACGCACGATGTCGTCGAGGGACGTACCCGACTTGAACAGGAACATGCGCTTGTTCTCTTCGGTAACCTGCACATTCGACTTCGGTACCACCACCGTTTGCCCCCCTGACAGAGGGCCGGGCTGGCTCACCGTCGGATTTTCCGAGATCGAGACGGTGAGATTGCCGTGACTGACCGCGGCCGGTGAGACTTTGACATCCTGGCCGATGACGATGGTGCCGGTCCGCGAATTGATGATGACGCGCGCCGGTGCGCGCCCCGGGGTGACGTCGAGATTCTCCAGGGTGGCGATGAAAACGACACGCTGACTGCTGTCCTGAGGTGGTGTCACCTGCACTGAACCGCCATCGAGGGTGATCGCCGTATGCGGGCCGAAAGTCTGATTGATGATGTCCGTCATGCGCATCGCCGTCGTGAAGTCATAGCGATGCAGATTGAAGGTCAGGGTCGGCGCCTGCGCGAAAGGATTGGCGACGGCCTGCTCGACGGTCGCCCCGCCTGGAATGCTGCCGACCGTCGGCACGTTGACGGTGATCTTGGAACCATCCGCGCCTTCGGCGCCGAAACCGCTGACGACGAGATTGCCCTGAGCGACGGCGTAGACACGGCCATCGGCACCTTTCAGCGGCGCCATGAGCAGGACGCCACCGCGCAGACTCTTGGCATTGCCGATGCTGGAGATGGTGACGTCGATGTTCTGCCCAGGTTTGGCAAAAGGCGGCAAATCGGCGTGCAAAGCGACGGCAGCGACATTTTTCAGCTGCGGATTCATGTTCGAGGCGACGTCGACGCCAAAGCCGAGCAGCATATTCTTGAAGCTCTGCACGGTGAAGGGCGCCTGGTTCGTCGAATCGCCGGTGCCATTGAGCCCGACGACCAGACCATAGCCGACCAGTTGGTTCGAGCGCACCCCGGAGATCTCGGTGAGGTCCTTGATACGATCGGCGTAGCCGGACAGGCACAGCAAACTCAGCAGCAGCATGATGGTGACGCGCATGATGTCTCCCCCTAGAAGGGCCAGTAGACGCTGCTGATGAACTTGGAGAACCAGCCTTTCTCGCTCGAATCCTGCGTCTCACCGCGCGCCGTATAGGTGACACGGGCGTCGGCGAGGCGCGTCGAGATCACCGTGTTGTCAGGATTGATGTCCTCCGGCCGCGCTTCACCGGCGACACGGATGATGGCTGTACCATGCGCCAGGTGCACCCACTTCTCGCCACGCAGGACGAGCATGCCATTGGGCAGTACATCGATGACGTTGACCGTCACATTACCGGTCAAGGTGTTGCTCTGGCCGGCCATGGCGTTGCCGAGAAAGTTGCGCGAAGCGGCAGTATTGGCGGCAAAGTTGGCGCCAAAGGGCTTGAAGCCGCCGAGATTGACGCCGACCGTACCGGTATTGGTGTCATTCTTCATGATCATGGCGTTATTCGAATCGCTCGACGACAGATTCTCCTGCAGAACGACGGTGATCGCATCACCGACGCGCCGCGCCAGATGATCTTCATAAAGACTCTGGCTGTAGCCCGCCTGATAGAGTGAACCGCTGTTTTTTTCCGGGGCGATGCGCGCCACCGGCATGACCGGCGCGTAGGCAGGGTCATTGGCATGCGGCAGCGGATCGATGCAGGCGCTCAACATGGCCGCCGCGGTGAAGATCAGGCATAGGCGATACATGATCCACCTCTTACATGTTCTGAGTGACGAACTGCATCATCGAGTCAGCGGTCGAGATGACCTTGGAATTCATCTCATAAGCGCGCTGCGCGGTGATCATGTCGACCATCTCGGTGACGATATTGACGTTCGAGGTTTCCAGAGCCCCCTGCTGCAAGGTCCCCATCCCCGCTGTCCCCCCGGGCGCCACCACCGGTGTGCCACTCGATCCCGACTCCATATAAAGGTTGTTGCCGATGGCCTGCAGACCCTGCGGATTGATGAAGTCGGCGAGGGTGATCTGACCGATCTGGCTGGGTAGATTGGTCGTCGGATTGTTATAGGAAACGGTCCCATCCTGTCCTATGGTGATCTGTGAGACCTGCGGCGGGATGGTGATGGCCGGTTGAATGGCGTAGCCCTGCGCGGTCACCAGCTGTCCTTGTGAATTGATCTGCAGGCTGCCGTCACGCGTATAGGCGAGGGTGCCATCCGGCATCAGCACCTGGAGAAAACCACGGCCGTTGACAGCGACGTCGAGGGTCTGACTGGTGACATTGATCGAACCTTCGGTGAACTGCTTTTTGGTGTCGCCGATGCGCACCCCAGTGCCGATATTGAGCCCCGACGGCAGTGCTGTGATCGATGACGAGGGGCCGCCCGGAGAAAACTGCGTCTGATAGAGCAGATCCTGAAAAGTCGCCTCGTCGCGTTTAAAACCGGTGGTCGAGACGTTGGCCAAATTGTTGGCGATCGTCGCCAGTTTGACGTCCTGAGCGCTGAGGCCAGTCTTGGCGATCCATAGTGCTGGTTGCATGAGGTGTGCCCTCCACAGAAAAATTGCGGCCGGAGAGCGTCAACAGAACGACATCACCGGCGATCAACCCAATCCTTGCAGGATTTGTGCCATGGACTGATCATTGTTCTGTGCGTCCTGCATGAACTTGATCTGCATCTCGTACTGCCGCGACACCTCGATGATGCGCGTCATCTCAGCGACGGCGTTGACATTGCTGCCTTCCACCGCCGCCTTGATGACGGTGGCGGAAGGATTGGCCGCCGGCAATTTGCTGCCGGCAGGCAAATGCATGAGGCCATCGACGCCCTTGCTCATCTGCGCCGGATCGAGCTGCACCAGCTTGATCTTGTCGAGTACGGCAAGATCGGTGAGGCTGCCATCCATGGCCTGAAAATAGACACTGCCATCCTCGCCCACTTCGACACGACTGGCCTGCGGGATCTGCAGGGGCTTGCCATTGCTGGCGAGCACAGCGAAGCCGGCACCATTGCGCAAGGTGCGGTCGGCACCGATCTGCAAATCCCCGGCCTGGGTATAAGCCTCCTGGCCATCGGCGCCTTGCACGGCGATCCAGTTGCCCTGACTCGGCACCACATCGAGGGGATTGCCGGTGGTCTCGATGGCGCCCGTCGCCGTATTGGTCGCCGGTTCCTCGATCATGGCGTAGGCACGGCTGGGATAGACCTGACCAAACACCGACATGGCGCGTGCCTGCTCGAGATCGGCCTTGAAACCGCGCGTCGAGACATTGGCAAGATTGTTGGCATGCACGCTCATGGCATTTTGTGCCTGTGCCGCACCACTCATCGCCACATACAAGGAACGATCCATCAATGGCTCCCGATCATCACTATTCTGCCCGGATCACGGCGCTTATGGCGCGCCACCGATATTGACCACCGTCTGAATCAGCGACGACT
>JAKBFV010000028.1 GCA_021833365.1 Pseudomonadota bacterium
GGTCGAAAAAGCGTGCGATACGGTTGATAACTTGATCCGTATAGCCCTGAGATACATAGCCGGGTGCTTCTTGAGCCATCACTTGCACACTGATGCATAAAAGGGCCATGAGCGCCCATACGTTCCAGGGTGCTAGTCCTTTACATGGAGTACGACTTTTTGCTGTTCGGCGGATTATGCTTCTGGAATTCATGCTTTCATTCTCCTGTATTCTTCGGTCCTTCGTGATGGTTACCGCTCTCGTAAACTCTCATTCCCCACCTGCTCCAGTGGGCTCAAGAAATAGCTGGCAACGCTCTGGGTGCCGGTTTTGATCTCTACGGTGACCGCCATGCCTGGGGTCAGGTTGACCCAGGTGTTGTCCACCTTGAATTTTCTTGTCGGTAACTGGATGACGGCAGGGAATACCAGTCCTGATTTCTTGTCCTGCACGGCATCATTGGAGACACTCAGGACCTTGCCGATCAGATAGCCGTCACGGGTGTAGGGGAAGGTCTCGATCTTAACGATGGCCTTTTATACCCTACCTTCACAAAACCAATATCCTGGTTGCAGATTTCGGCACCCACTTCCAGTGACAGACGCCCCAAATCGCTTGATCAAGGCCATCAATAGATTCACCAATTGCGGAAAAATTCATGCCTTACCTCCTAATATGAATTGCACCAAAGCATTCAGACTGCCAAGTATAGTAAGCAACGATCATTGCAATAAGAACAACTGCAGTAATCGCGAATGCAATTGTACTTTCTTTGAAATATCTTTTTATTCTATCCCCAACTTCACCCAAGTCATTGCCTCGAAGAGGCTTCCAGAAATCAACGGGATTCAACTTTATTTGGTTTTTTTTCAAAAGTCGCATCACAATATACGTATAGTAAGTTGTAATTATCACGTGTACAAACAAAAACTCCTTCCACACCAAGGGCAAGATAATGCGCGCCGTGCCTAGAATGGCCACAAACAAGCACCACAAATCACTATAATGATTAGCATCCATATAAAGATCACCTCTCTCTTAGACTCTCATTCCCCACCTGCTCCAGTGGGCTCAAGAAATAGCTGGCAACGCTTTGGGTGCCGGTTTTGATCTCTACGGTGACCGCCATGCCCGGGGTCAGGTTGACCCAGGTGTTGTCTACCTTGAATTTTCTTGTCGGCAACTGGATGACAGCAGGAAATACCAGTCCTGATTTCTTGTCCTGCACGGCATCGTTGGAGACACTCAGGACCTTGCCGGTCAGATAGCCGTAACGGGTGTAGGGGAAGGTCTCGATCTTGACGATGGCCTTTTGCCCGGCCTTCACAAAACCAATATCCTGGTTGCGGATCTTGGCATCCACTTCCAGAGTGTCATCCGGCACGATCTCCATCAGGGCCTGGGCGGTGGTCACTACCCCGCCGACGGTGTGGATGTTCAGCTGCTGTACGGTGCCGGCCACGGGGGCGGTCAAGCGCATCAGGTGCTGGTGGCTGAGCGCCTTGGTTTCTTCATCCTGGGCCTGGGCGAACTGCTGCTGCGCCTTGTTCAGGGTATCGAGCTGATCACGACGAAAGGTCTGCCCGATCGTCTGGATATCGGCCTCTTGTTCGGCGATGAAGGCTTGGAGTTCCTGGGTCTGATCGATCACGTCCTGCTCCTTAGGCCAGAGCCTCGTGATCGGCGACATCATGCTCTTTGCGCAAGATCTGGTCAGCGCCTTCGGCCAGACTCTGTTCTGCGCTCTGGCAGCGGGGTTCTGCTCCAGAGACGCGGGGTAAGTGCGGACGATGGTGGAGTTGCTGGGCCTGCAGCAATGCCTGGGTCCGGGCGATGGTCAGCGGTGCATCCCGTTGGGCTTTATGGGCGCGATCGACGTCCGCCCGCGCCTGGGTGGGGTCAAGTTCCAGCACCAATGGGCCCGCCTGGACTCGCTCACCGCGATGTACCGCCATGCTTTTGACCACACCGATGAGGGCGGTCTGGATGGCTTGGACTTTGGCGCCAGGCATCCGTGGGCGGTGTGCGACAGCGCCCCTATCCAGGCGTCCCCAGCAGGCCGGGGTGAGCAGAACGGCCGGGGGCGCTACCAGGCGGCACGGTGCCGGATGCACCGGAGTTTCCATGAACTCACCAGGGGGAGGCAACAAAGACCGTTCAGGCGACAGACGCAGCGGTGCGTCGAGCTGCGCCGCCAGCCGCCCTCCCGGCGCGTTCAAGAAGAGAGCGACGCGCGCTTGCGCCGGCGATATTCGATGGGGGTTTCTTCCGTCCAGCGACGAAATGCGCGATAAAAGGTGCTCGGCTCGGAAAAGCCCGTCAAATAGACGATCTGATCGATGCTCTCATCGGTTTTAGCGAGCAGGCGGCGCGCCAGGCGGCTGCGATAGTCGTTGAGGATGTGATTGAAGCTGGTGCCCACCTCGGCCAGCCGGCTGCGCAAGGCACGCGGGCGCAGATCGAGCTGACGCGCCACCGTCTCCAGCGAGACGTCACCGCTCTCGAGGATCTGGGCGATCACCCGGCGGACATCGGCGACCAGATCCCAGCGCTCGAGCTCGGCGAGTTTTTCTGTCGCCACCTGCATATGCAGTTTGAGCAGTTCCGGCTCGGCATGCCAGAAAGTGCGTTCGAGGATGGCACTGGCGAAGTAGAGACGGTTTTCGGCTTGCGCAAACTCCACCGGACAGCCATAGACCGCCTCGTATTCAGCGACAGCGGCACCGGCCGGATGACGCAGCCAGACCTTGTAAGGCTGAAACTCACCATCGGTGACCTGGGCAAAAAACTGGATGATGCCAGCCATCATGCACTCCGCCAGCGGCGCCGGTTCATGCAGACGGTTGCCGCTGGCCAGATAGCTGAGCTCGCCCTGCTGCTCGAAACGTCCCGACATGGCATCGCTGAGCAGGCGCTGATACTGCAGGGCACGGCGCAAACCTTCACCGAAGGTGGCACTGCTGGAAAACAGATACTCGATGACCTGACCGCGAAAACGCGGCAGATGCCGCGCCAGCAGCAAACCGATATGCGCATCGCCGGAGACCTCACCGACCGCCCGCCAGAAGGACTCTTGTGCCGCGACCGGCGTGCGCAGGCGAGGGTCCTCGAGTTGCAGAAGATCGGCACCGCAACGTGCGAGCACGGCATCGGCGTCGATGCCCGCTTTGCGCAGGGCCTGATAGGCCAGTCTCAGCAACACTCCCGAATCGGTCAACTCGCGCATGCTTCAGTCCTGGATCCCTTGCCGCCAGGGGCCGGGATCGATCCTTGCAAAAATGTCATAGGCCGGTTCTTCATAAGGATGGTGGGCGTGCAAGGCACGCAGCACCGCTCCCAGATCCGACTCCGCCACCAGCAACTCGAGTCGCGACTCGCGCACCTGTTCGAGGGCACCGACCTCTCCGAGAGCCGGCTGCGCGCCAGCGAGCGGACGAAATTGCCCCGTTCCTTCCACCCGCCAGGCGCATTCACGATAAAGCCCCTGCGCGCCGGCGCCGGCGGCGAACAAGGCCGAGCTCAGGGCCGCTAGCGCCGTATCCGGGACGAAGACGACGAGCTTGTACGACTTCATGCGACAAAGATCCGCGCATTGCGAAACATCCGCAGCCATGGTGCGTCCTCACCCCAGGTCGACGGCGCCCAGGCGTGCTGCAGGGTGCGGAAGACGCGCTCCGGATGCGGCATCATGATGGTAGCGCGTCCATCGCGGCTGGTCACCGCGGTCAGACCTTGTGGCGAACCATTCGGGTTGTCGGGATAACGCTCGCTGACGCGTCCAGCGTAATCGACGTAGCGCAGCCCCACCAGCCCCGCCGCCGTCAATGCGGCGACGTCGCCGACGGCACGCCCCTCACCATGCGCCACCGCCACCGGCAGGCGCGAGCCCTGCATGCCACGCAGCAGGATCGAGGGGCTCTCCTGCACTTCGACCATGACCGTGCGCGCCTCGAACTGCTCGCTCAGATTGCGCTCGAAACGCGGCCACAGGTCGGCGCCGGGGATCAGATCACGCAGCTGCGCCAGCATCTGGCAACCATTGCAGACGCCCAGAGTGAAGGTCTCGGCGCGCGCGAAGAAGTGCGCGAAGGTCTGCCGCACACCTTCATGAAAAAGCACCGAACGCGCCCAGCCGCCACCGGCGCCGAGAACGTCGCCGTAAGAAAAGCCGCCGCAGGCGACCAGGCCCTGGAAAGCCTGCAGATCGCGCCCGGCGAGGAGGTCGCTCATATGCACGTCGATGGCCGCAAAACCGGCGCGATCGAAAGCCGCCGCCATCTCCATATGACCGTTCACACCCTGCTCGCGCAGGATGGCGATCTGCGGACGAGCGCCACGCGCGATATAGGGCGCCGCCACGTCCTCGGCAGGATCGAAAGCGAGATGGGCGTGCAGACCGGTATCGGCGCGATCGAGCAGGCGGTCATACTCCTGCTGCGCGCAACCAGCGTGATCGCGCAAGCTCTGCAGGCGAAAGCTGGTCTCGCTCCAGGCACGCTGCAGATCATGCCGTTGCGCCTGAAAAAGGACCGTGTGCGCCGAGCGCAGGACGATGTCATCGCCCGCCTCGACACGACCGAGGACCTGCAGGCGCGCCGCCAGACCATGCTCGGCGCAGATCGCCTGCACCTGCGCACGCTGCCGCACCGCCACCTGCAGCAAGACCCCCGGCCCTTCATGAAAGAGCTGTGCAAGCTGCTCCTGCGTTGATGGCGCGGCCAGCACCAGATCGAGTCCGGCGTGACCCGCGAAAGCCATCTCCAGAGCCGCCACCAGCAGTCCGCCGTCGGAACGGTCATGGTAGGCGAGCACCAGATCGCGATCGCGCAGATCGCACATGACCTGGACGAAGGCCTTGAGATCGGCAGCGTTCACATCCGCTGCCTGCTGACCTAACTGCCCATAGACCTGCGCCAGACAGGAGGCCCCCAGATGATGACCGCCCGAGCTGAGATCGAGCAGCAGCAATTCGCTGTCACCGGCATCGAGCCGCAGCTGCGGCGTCCAGGTCTTACGCACGTCGGCGACAGGAGCGAAGGCGCTGATGATGAGCGACATCGGCGCCGTCACCACATGATTTTGCCCATCCTGCTGCCACTGCGTGCGCATCGACAGGGAGTCCTTGCCGACCGGGATGCAGATACCGAGCTGCGGACAGAAGTCCATGCCGATGGCCGCGACCGCCTCATAGAGCTTCTGATCCTCACCGGGGTGGCCGGCCGCCGCCATCCAGTTGGCCGACAGGCGGATATCGGTGATGGCACGCACATCGGCGGCCATGAGATTGGTGATCGCCTCGGCCACCGCCAGGCGTGCGCTCTGCGCGGCGTCGATGATCGCCACCGGCGTGCGCTCGCCCATCGCCATGGCTTCGCCGACGACGTCACGAAAGGAAGCCGCCGTCACCGCGCAATCGGCCACCGGCACCTGCCAGGGACCGACCATCTGTTCGCGCGCCACCAGGCCACCGACCGAGCGGTCACCGATGGTGATAAGAAAAGCCTTGCTGGCGATCGTCGGCAGATGCAGCAGACGATCGATGGCCTCCGGCAGGGTCACCGCCGCGAGGTCAAGGGCCGGCAGATGCGCCTGCTGGCGTTGAAAGCTTCTCTGCATGCGCGGCGGCTTGCCGAGCAGGACCTGCATCGGCATATCGACCGGCGCCACACCGAAATGACGATCGTTGACGACGAGTTGGCGCGTCTGTGTCGCCGTGCCGAGGACGGCGTAGGGACAACGCTCGCGCTCGCACAAAGCCTGGAATAGCGGCAGGCTCTCCGCCGACACCGCCAGGACATAGCGTTCCTGCGCCTCGTTGCACCAGATCTCGAGGGGCGACAGACCGCTCTCACCGAGAGGGATCTCGCGCAGCTGCAACTGCGCGCCGAGATCATTCTCATGCACCAGCTCGGGCAAAGCATTTGACAGTCCGCCGGCGCCGACGTCATGGATGGAGATGATCGGATTGGCCTCTGCCAGGGCCCAGCAGGCATCGATGACTTCCTGACAACGCCGCTCCATTTCCGGGTTGTCGCGCTGCACCGAGGCGAAGTCCATGTCCTCGGCGCTGCTGCCGCTGTTCATCGACGAAGCGGCGCCGCCACCGAGGCCGATGAGCAAGGCCGGCCCACCGAGAACGATGAGCAGGGCACCCGCCGGAATCTTCTGCTTATGCACATGCTCAGCGCGGATGTTGCCATAGCCACCGGCGATCATGATCGGTTTGTGATACCCGAGATGCTGCTCCCGGCCATCGATCGACAATCTTTGCTCGTAGGTGCGGAAATAACCGCACAGATTCGGACGACCGAACTCGTTGTTGAAAGCCGCCCCCCCCAGGGGGCCCTGAATCATGATCTCGAGGGGCGAGGCGATGCGATCCGGCTTGCAGGACTCTCCCTCCCAGGCCTGCACCGCCTCCGGCAAGCGCAGATTGGAGACGCTGAAGCCGGTCAATCCGGCCTTGGGCTTGGCGCCACGGCCCGTCGCCCCCTCATCGCGGATCTCGCCGCCAGCGCCGGTGGCGGCACCGGCAAAAGGCGCGATGGCGGTCGGATGGTTGTGCGTCTCGACCTTCATCAGGATGTGCACGGGTTCGTGATGATAGGCGTAGGCCTGCTCGGCATGCCGCACCCAGCGCTCGGTCACCGGTCCGGCGATGACCGCGGAATTGTCGCTGTAGGCAGACAGCACACCCGCCGGCGCCTGCGCATGCGTATGCCGGATCATGGCGAAGAGCGAATCCGCGACCGGCTGACCATCGATCTGCCAACTGGCATTGAAGATCTTGTGCCGGCAGTGCTCAGAATTGGCCTGGGCGAACATCATCAGCTCGACGTCGGAGGGATCGCGCCCGAGCTCGCGATAGCTGGCGACGAGATAGTCGATCTCTTCGTCGCTGAGCGCGAAACCCTGTTCACGATTGGCCTGCTCCAGGGCCACGCGACCCTGTTCGAGCAAGGCGATGCGTCGCAGGGGGCGCGGCGCCTGATGCGAGAACAAGGCCTCTGCCGCAGCGGGCGTCGTCACCACGACCTGGGTCATCCGGTCATGCAGCACTTTTTCCAGGGCCTGACGCTGCGCCGTATCGAGTCCGCTGCGGTGCCGCACCCAGAACGCCGTACCGCGCTCGACGCGCAGGACCTGTTCACAACCGGCCTGGCGCAGGATGTCGGTGGCTTTCGAAGACCAGGCGGAGATGGTCCCAAACCTGGGCAGAACGAGAAAGAGCTCGCCTTCCTCCGGCGCCACAAAAGCTTCCCCACCCTCGAGCAGGCGGGCGATGCGCTCATCGAGCTCGGTCTTGGGCGTATCGATGAAGTGCCAGTAACGCGCCTGCACATCCCTGACACCGGCATCGATGGCCTGCAACTGACGCAACAGCCGGGCCTGGCGGAACTGGGACAGGGCACAGGCACCTTTGTGGATCAACATAGGGATCTTCATCCGCTCAAAAAATCAGACTCACATGATAAAGCAAGAGACCCTGCAAGGGCAGGGTCTGGGTGGAGATGAAAAGGACGCCGCTTTCAAGGATGCAGGGCGCGTCCGAGCTCACTCGCTGTCTGTGCCAAAGCCTCGGACAACTGCTGGCGCTGACGCGAACGCTGGCCGGCATCGTCGGCGAGCTGAACGATACGTCCGAGCTTGCCATTGACAACATCGACCGAACCCGACTGCAACTTCACCGCCTCGGCGATCTCATCGTTCATGCGGCTGATCGAGTCGATGGCCTGGGTGATGCTGTTGAGCGAATCGCCGGCGCGATTGGCCTCGCCGACACTGAGTTCAGCCTGCCGCCGCCCCTCCTCCATCACTTTCGCGGCATTGCTCGACCCCGTCTGCAGGCGCGCGATCATCTCGTGGATCTCCTGCGTCGCCTGCTGGGTCCGCTGCGCCAGGGTGCGCACTTCATCGGCGACGACGGCAAACCCACGCCCCTGCTCGCCGGCGCGCGCCGCTTCGATGGCGGCATTGAGGGCGAGCAGATTGGTCTGATCGGCGATGCCACGGATGACCTCGAGGATGGCGCCGATCGATCCGGTGTCGGCCTCGAGGGTCTGCATGGCACTCGCTGCCCTCTCGACCTCCGAAGCCAGGGCATGAATCGACGTAGTGACACCATTGACCACCTGCTGCCCCTGCAGCGCCTCCTGATTAGCACGCCGTGCGGCATCGGCAGCGCCGCTGGCGTTGCTGGTGACACGGTGCATGGTGTCAGCCATCTGGCTGATCGCCTGCGCCGCGGCGTCGGCCTCCATGCGCTGATGCTCGGCACCGCGCGCCGACTCATCGGTACCACCGACGAGCTCACCGGCGAGGACACGGATGCGATCGCTGGTATCGAGCAAAGCGCTGTCCCTTTGTCCGGCCTGCGCCTGCGCCTGTTTCATCGCCTGCAACAAAGCGACGAAATCTTCCGGCACGGCATGATCGCTGAGCGCATCGACACGCCCCTGCAACAGACCCTCGCGCAGATAGCGGACAGGCTCGCTGACAGCCGCCAGCAACACGCCCTGACTGACCACGGCACCGACCACCGCCAGAGCCAGCCCAACCAGAATAGGCAACAAGGCCCCCGCTCCGGCCCAAGCCGTCACTCCGACCTCAGCGAGCAGGAGTACCGTCACGATGACGGCCATTCGCAGACGCACAGACATAACTTCGCTTCCTCGTATCCGATGAGCCCAAGAGGCACCTTCTAACCCTAGTTCAGGGTTCTGTGATTTTCAAATCTGGCACTTCCGTACCAGTTACTCATCGGAAAAACTGGACTTTATCCGTCATGCCGGTTAGATTCCCGCTCGCTGGCATGTATAGGCCGTGCCAGCAGCTGCACCTGCTCCGAACGACCCCTTTGGTCCAACGGTAAAACGGCGGCGGTGGCGTCTGCACCGCAGCTGATAAACGGTAAACCTAGAGAGGAAGCGAAGGATGTCTCGATGCGACGTCTCGCGCCTGTCGCCGTGGTACGCGCGCATGACCGTGCGCTTAGCCATCGCGATTCTGTGCTGCAGTACCCTGATGGCATTACGCCCGTCGACCACCCCTTTGCAGTGGGTGCGACAACACGGCGTCATCGATGTCGTCGCCATCGCCAGCGATGGTGTCGACTCACAGAAGTTTCTTGAACAGAGCTTCGCCGGCGAGATCACCCAGCTCTGGGCGCATCGCCTTGGGGTAAAAATTCATTATGTCTGGGTGCGTGATACGACCCAGGCCCTCGACCTGCTGCAACGCCATGCCGCGCAGATGGCCCTGACTCGCCTGCCCGTCGGCGACCGTCAGATGCCCTCCCTGCGCATCAGCCGGCCCTATATGGACACCCAGCTCGAACTCGTCGGCCAGGGTGCGCGTCTGCAACAGACCAGCGACTTGAATGGCGCCACCCTGATCGTGCGCGCTCACTCGCCGGAAGCCGAAACAGCGGCCCTGCTGCAGGAGATGGTGCCACAGTTGCACGTGCAGCGCGCCAGTGACCTGTCACGCACCGAAGACCTGTTGCTGCTCGCCGACCAGGCGGAAAGACGCTATGCCCTGGTCGACGCCATGGACTTCGACAGCCACCACACCCTGCACCCACGTCTGCACATCGCCATGGATCTCAGCCAGGGCCTGCACCTGGCCTGGGCCTTTCCAGGTGGCGACAACAGCCTCTACCAGCAGGCGCAATCCTTTCTGGCGCAGGAAGAAAAAGACGGCTCCCTGCAGCGCCTGCTCGCTCTCTATGGTCCGCAGCCGCACTTCGACGAGCGCGGCGCCATCGACTTCGGTCGCGACATGAGCGACCGACTGCCGCGCCTGGAGCCGGTGTTCAAGCGCTATGCCGCCGCCAATCACCTCGACTGGCGCATGCTGGCAGCGATCGCCTACCAGGAGTCGCACTGGAACAGCGACGCCGTCTCGCCCACCGGCGTCGTCGGCATCATGATGCTGAGCGCCTCGACCGCCGCCGACCTCGGCGTCGACAACCGCCAGAACGCGCATCAGAGCATACGCGCCGGCAGCGACTACTTCCGCGACCTGGTGGACAACTTACCGGCACAGATCAGCGAGCCCGACCGCACCTGGATGGCGCTCGCCGCCTATAACATGGGACCTGGGCATCTCGACGATGCTCGCCGCCTGACCGCGCGCCTGGGCAAGAACCCCAACCTCTGGGCCGATGTCCGCGAACAGCTGCCCCTGCTCGGCCAACCACGCTGGTATCGTCATCTGGCACACGGCTATACGCCGAACAGCCGTCAGGTCCTGGCCTATGTCAGCGAGGTGCGCCGCTACTACGATACCCTGCTCCTCGCCCATCCCGAATACGATATCAGCACCCGTCTGGCGTCACGCTGAGCCACGGCGCTGGCGAAAGAAGTCCTGCAGCAACTGGCGGCTCTCTTCGGCGAGCAGCCCGCCGCGAAAGCTGAAGCGGTGGTTGTAATAACCGTCGGCGAGCAGGGAACGGGCGCTGACCAGAGCGCCGGCGCGTGGTTCCGGTGTCGCATAGACGAGGTGCTCGATGCGCGCGTGGATGAGCGCACCGACACACATGGTGCAGGGCTCCAGCGTCACATACATGCAGGCGCCCGGCAGACGATAATTGCCGAGGCTCTGACCGGCGGCGCGCAGAGCCATGATCTCGGCATGAGCGCTGGCGTCGCAGGCACCAACCGGGCTATTGCTGCCCACCGCCAGTAACTGCCCTTCACGCACGATCACCGCTCCGACCGGCACCTCGCCACGCGCAGCAGCGGCGCTGGCGGCGTCGAGCGCCAGACGCATCCAATGGTGATCCTCGGCGCTCCATGGCGAGGGCGCGCTCATCACGGCGCCATCTTGTCGAGATCGGGCAGCACCGGCCATTGCACGCCGTCACCGAGCAGATGCACCTGCGGATCATCCCAGCTGCCACCGAGGTGGTAGCGCACCGAAGTCAGCTTGGCCAGGGGATGGCTGAGGACCGCCTGTGCCGCCAACACCGCACCGCCGACCAGGGGGCCGGCGACGACGGCAGCGGCGAGCGGCAGAACACGCGTCACCGGCACCGTCACCGCCATCTGCAGATCGATGCCATGGTTGACCAGGTTCAGACGCCCCTGGCCTTGCGCACTCACCGCCGGCCCCTTGAGGTGAAAGACATCCACCTGCAAGGCCGGTCCCGCCAGATGCATATGGGCGTCAAACTGATCGAAAGCCAGGCCCTTTTCGGTCAGGTCGCTGAAATCGAGCTTGAGACGCCGACCGAGATCGGCAAAGCTGAACAGGCCGACGACGCGCGATACCGAAGCCGTCTTGCTCACCGACAGGATGCGACCGCGCTGAATGAGCAGCTGCGCCTGCCCTTGCAGACCCGTCACATGAAAATTCCACGGCGCCCCCGGCCAATCGAGATCGAGGTCGAGTCGCCCCTGCTCAGCGTCGATGGTCGGTGGGCGTCCGAGCAAGGAGAACACCCGGGAGATGTCATCGCTCTCCACATGCCCGTGAAAATGACTGTGTGTGCCCGGCGTCCAGCTCATCTGCCCGAGCAGACGCAGGCCCGACAGACTCCAGTGCAGATCATCGATCTGCCATAGGCCCTGCGCCTGATGCAGCAGGGCATGCACACTGGAGTCGGGGTAGCCGCGCAGTTGCAAGGCGTCGACATCGATGAGCAAGGGCGGTAAGTCCGTCGGCGGACCATTCGCGGGCAGCGCCGCCACCTGTGGCAAGGGCAAAAAGAGGTGGGTGAGATGGACGCTGACGGGATGGGTGAGATCGCTGACATCCGGTGCATGCACGTCGCCGGTCAGACGATCGGAGGCCCACTGCAGATGCCAGGCATGTGCCTGGCGATCGACACGCGCCCGCACGTGATCGAACTGATAACCCTGATAGATCACCCGGTCGACGTCGACACTGGCTCGCCGCAGTGGCATGCCGGCGCTGGCACCGGGGGTGGCGGCGAAATGGTGCCAGATCGCACTCCAGGCATCGAGGTCGAGCTCGGGGCAATGCCCTTGCACACTGAGGCCAGCCTGCATCGGCCAACCGACGCTGGCGCTGCCCAGGCGCAAGGCGGCGCGCTGCAACTGCCCCTGTTCTTCGACCATGGCCAAGGCCAGTCGCTGCGCCAGGGCCAGACTCATGAAGCCGCGCCGCGCATTCAAGGAACTATCGAAGCGCAAGGGCAGACTGTCATGGGCATTCTTGCCGAGCGGCGCCGGCCATTGCGAGGCCAGCCCCTGCAAATTGCTCTGCCACTGCAAGGTATCGGCATGGCCGCTACCGGGCCAGATCATGATGTGCGCCTGCCAGGGGAAGCTCCCAGACAGCTTCTCCCACCACGGCCCCGGCCACTCGTGCGCCAAGGCATGCACGCTGGCCGCCCCGGTCACGGCGACATGAAACACCGGCTGCTCGGCGTGCATCACCGTCGACAGCACGGCGTGCGTCGGCTGCTCGAGGACGCGCGCATTGAGCTGACCGCTCAGTCCTGCCTGGGAGTCATACAGCAGGCCCCCCTGCACATGCTGCAAGGGCAAATGCACGGGCTGCAGGAGCAGGTCATCCTCCATGAACTGCAATTGCAGATGCACATGCGGCTGCAGACGCCGCAAAGGCAGATCCAGCTGCAGGTGCGCCTGCACGGGACCATGCCCGGAAAAAGTACGGGCTATGCTGGCCAGAGAAGTCTGCAAGGGGGTCTTTTGCAGCCAGCGCAAACTCTCCTGCACCGTCGCATTCACCGGAACATCGACATGCAGCATGGCCTCGGGGGCACCGGCGTCGATGTGCGCCTCGCCCTGCACGATATGCAATGCGCGGGAGTGTGCGTCGACCTGCGACAAGTCGATCTGGTCATCGCGAATACGCAGCTCGGTCTGCAAGGCGGTCAGGGCCGGCCACGCCGGATCGAACTTGAGGCGCGCCTGATCGATCCGCAAAGCCACCTGCAGATGCCCCTTGCGCGTCGGCGACCAGCTGCCCTCATAAGCGGCGCGTCCCTCGGTCACCCGCCCGGACTGCAGTGCCGCCTGTAACCAGTTCAACGTTGCCTGACCGAGAATCGGACTTGGCAGATACTTCCAGGCATGGGCCGCATCGCCGCGGGGCAGGGCCAGACGCAAGGACAGACGCTGATCCTGGCCGGTATCGACATGCATCTGACCGGTGAGAGCGAGGTCCTGATTTTCGAGCAGCAGATCCTGCACCTCGACCTGCAGACCGAGATCGCTATCCTGCCACCAGCGTACTGTGGCGGCACCGTGATCGACGCGCAGGGCCTGTGCAAAGCGCTGTGGATCGGTATAAAGGGCATGCTCGAGATGCAGACGCGCCATGCCTTCCTGAGCAGCGCTGGCGAACTCCAGGGCCAGCCCCTGCAGCCCCGGCAGAGCGCCAACGGCGCGCCAGCCAAGGCCATGGGCGCGGCCGCGCACGGCGCGCAGCCGGCCATGATCGATACGCAGCGCCAGAGCGTCGAGCTCGCCCTGCGGCGCGCTCTGCAGCAAGGACTGCCAGTGCGGATCGCTCGCCAGCGGCAGCAGGCTGACAGCCTGCACCAGGGGGGCCAGCGCGACATGATCGACCGCCAAACGCAAAGCGCCGCCCTGCCACTGCACCTGTAAAGGCCCGACACTCAGGGCATGCTGTGCCAGAAAGATTCGCCCACCCGCCCAGCTCAGGCTCTGCAGCTGCCCATGGCGCTGCCAATGCAGTTGCAGGGACGGCACGCCCAGGGTGAAAGGCTGCTGCCGTTCACGCATGGCCAATCCCAGGCGCTGCGCCTGTATCAGCCAGTCATCCTGCTGGCGGTCATGATCGCCCCAGATCTGCAGGCCAGCGCTGCGCCCACCTTGCACTTGCCAGTCTGACCAGGCGGGCAGGGACGGCCACCAGGGGCCCCAGTCACCCGCCGGCAAGCGTGCGTAGACATGATAATGCGTCGCCGCCAGGCCGGGTTCACCACGCGTATGCAGGCGCAGATCGAGTCCGCCCTGAAATCCCGAGGCGCGCAGATCGGCGCGCAGGCGCAAGGCGTGTCGTTCACCGGCGGCATAAGATTGCAGCTGCAGGCGCGCCAGCTGCAGCTCCGGACGTTGCCAGGGGCGCAGATGAATGCGTCCGGTCAGGCGCAGTTGTGGCTGTCGCAGGAGCCAGTGGCGCAAGGCCTGCAGGCGCTGCGGATCGCTCTGCGGCAAAGCGGCGAACTCCGCGACGGACCAGGAACCATCGGCGCTCTGCTGCACATGCAGATCGACACCACGCACCGTCAGTGATAGACGCAGGTCAGCGTGGATGATCGATGCCAGGACCTCGGGCTCGACCTCCACCTCGGGCAGCACATAGTGCCAATGGTGAGCGGCATCATCGAGACTGACACCGCGCAAACGCCAGCGCGCATTGATGCCCTGCCAGCCGCCGTCCATGGTCGCGATGTCGACATGCCAGCCGAGCTGCCAGGACAAAAACCGCGCGACCTCGTCCTTGTGCGCGCTGATCACGGCGCTCAACTGCCGTCCCATGGCGACATAGGCGGCGACCAGGATGAGCATGAGCAGGGCCAGCTGCGTCAGATGATGCCAGCTGGCGTGCAGCACACGGGACAGGCGCGATCTCGACATGGCGGCTCAGACCAACACGACGTCGTAATGCTCCTGCGCATACATGGCTTCCACCTGAAACCGGATGGGTTTGCGGATGAAGGCCTCGAGATCGGCGACCGCCGCCGATTCCTCGTCGAGCAGGCGATCGATGACGCGCTGACTGGCGATGACCAGAAAGGCGTTGGCGGCATCGTAGGCGCGCGCCTCGCGCATGATCTCACGAAAGATCTCGTTGCACACCGTCTCGGCACTCTTGATGCTGCCCCGCCCCTCGCAGGTCGGACAACTCTCACAGAGAACGTGCTCGAGCGACTCGCGATTGCGTTTGCGCGTCATCTCGACCAGTCCGAGGTCGGAGACCTGGGTCAGCTTGGTCTTGGCATGATCGCGGTCGAGCATGCGCTCGAGCATGCGCAGGACATGACTGCGATGCGAAGCATCCTGCATGTCGATGAAGTCGATGATGATGATGCCGCCGAGATTGCGTAGACGCAGCTGCCGGGCGATGACCTGCGTCGCCTCGAGATTGGTCTTGAAGACGGTGTCCTCGAGGGAGCGGTGGCCGACGAAAGAACCGGTATTGACGTCGATGGTCGTCATCGCTTCCGTCTGATCGATGATCAGATAGCCACCCGACTTCAGCTGTACCTTGCGCGACAAGGCCTTTTGCAGATCATCCTCGACGTCATGCAGTTCAAAGATGGGGCGCTCACCGGGATAGTGCTCGAGCTTGGCGGCGGCGCTCGGCACCAGCGCCTGGGCGAATTGACGCAGGCGCGCGTAGGTCTCGCGCGAATCGACACGGATGCGGGCGATGCTGTCGCGATCGAGGTCGCGCACAGCGCGGCAGAACAGGGGCAGATCCTCATAGATGCAGGCCGGCGCCTGCGCACTGCCGATATCCTGCTGAATCTGCTCCCAGAGCTTGAGCAGATAGGTCATGTCGCGGCGCAGTTCGTCGACGTCGGCGATCCCTTCCGCCGCCGTGCGCACGATGAACTGACCGCGCTCACAGCCGAGTTCGGCCTGCAGATCGTTGAGGATGGAACGCAAACGCAGGCGCTCCTGCTCATCTTCGATGCGCTGCGACACCCCGGCACTGTTGGCATAGGGCATGAACACCAGATAGCGCGAGGCGATCGACAGATCGGCGCTGAGACGCGCGCCCTTGCTGCCGAGCATATCCTTGACCACCTGCACGGTCAGCACCTGCCCTTCATGCAGCAACTCCTGAATCGGCCGGTGCGTCATGCCTTCCTGCGTGCGCGTCGCCGCATCCTGCAGGTCACTGGCATGGATGAAAGCCGTACGCGTCAACCCGACATCGACGAAAGCCGCCTGCATACCGGGGAGGACACGCACGACGCGACCGAGGTAGATGTTGCCGACCAGTCCACGGCGCGAACTGCGCTCGATATAGAGTTCATGCACGACGCCATTTTCGATCAGAGCGATGCGCGTCTCCATCGGCGTCACATTGATCAGGATCTCGTCATTGCTCGGGCTGACCTGCATCATGTCGCCGCACTCCAAAGGGGGCAACCCAGGCGGCGCAACAACTGCGCCGTCTCCACCAGCGGCAGACCGACGACATTGCTGTAGCTGCCGCGAATCTCCGCCACAAACAGACCGCCCAGGCCCTGGATGGCGTAAGCACCGGCTTTGTCCTGTGGTTCGCCGCTCGCCCAATAGCGCTGCATCGCCTCGGCGTCCATCGGCGCCCAGAGCACCTCGGTCATCACCTGCGTCGCCAGCACTTGCCCAGCATGCGCCACACAGACACCGGTCCAGACTTGATGCCAGCCTTGCTGCAGATCCTGCCACATGGCGCAGGCCTGCGCAAAACTCGCCGGTTTGCCGAGAATGCGGCCAGCCGCGACGACGCAGGTATCCGCCGCGATGATCCAGGCAGCGCTCGGCAGAGCGGCGCGCACCGCCGCATTTTTGCTCGCAGCCAGACGCGTCACATAGTCTGACGCCGACTCATGAGCGCGCAGACTCTCATCGATATCCGCCGGATGGATCTGCAGTTGCGGCAGATAGGGCAGCAGCAGCTCACGCCGCCGTGGTGATGCCGAGGCCAGGACGATCATCGCGACAGCCCCTGCGCACGTCGCAGCAACACCACGACCAGGGGCCAGACCAGGGCACCGCTCAACACCGGAAAGAGATCGAGGTGCGGCAAGCCGGCATGTGCGCCGATGGCCACTCCCACGCACAGCACCAGACGCAAGACAGTGAGCAGGACAGCGACCGCCATGCCGGTTTGCCAGAGCGAAAAGACTTTCAGGCGGCGATGCATGACCTCAGCGAGGGCGACGATCAGGCAAAAGGCCAGGGCGTGCAGCCCAAGGTGGACCCCCGTCTGCACATCGACGAGCACGCCGATGCTCCACGGCAGCACTGGCCCCAATCCCCGTCCCGGCGCCAAAGCCCAGTAGAGCAGCACCAGGGCGACCCAGTCCGGGCGCCACAGGGCGAGCAGATCCGGCAAGGGCCAAAGAGCCAGCACCATGGCGATGAACAGCGAGGCTGGCATGATCCAGAGAGTCGGCTTGACGCGCATCTAGCCACCTCCCGGCGCCGCCGGCGGGCGGCTGAAAAGAAGCAGCAAATGCGAACTACGGTCGAGCGCCGCCACCGGCACCGCTTGCACGTCGGCGAAATCGCCACCGGATTTGCGGTTGACGCGCACCACCTTCGCCACCGGATAGCCAAAGGGATAGTCACGCCCGAGGCCGGAAGTCACCAGCAAGTCGCCTGGGCGCACATCCGCAGAGGGGGGTACATAGAGGATGTTGAGGCGATCCAGGGATCCATAGCCGCTGACGATGGCGCGCACACCGCTGCGATTGAAGATCACCGGCACTTCAGCGCGTGCATCAGCGATGAGCATGACGCGCGCCGTCCCGGCGCCGACCTGGATGACCTGACCCATGACGCCACTGGCATCGAGGACGCTCTGGCCGATATAGACACCGTCGTCGTGGCCGCGGTTGATCAGCACGACGCGCCGCGCCGGATCGGGATCAAGGCCGATGATCTCGGTGAGCAGGACCCGCCCGTCGACGACCACGGTGGTATTCATCAAGCCACGCAGGCGTGCGTTCTCTGCGGCCATGGCAGCGAAACGCTGCAGACGCACCTGCAGGACCAGCATGCTTTGCCGCAGCATGGCATTGTCACGGCGCAACTGTGAACTCGACAGAGCGTCCTCATGCGCCCAGGTCGAGAGCATGGTCGGCACCTCGACGACGGCATAAACCGGCTGCAAAAGACGATCGACCTGCAGACGCAGACGCTGCAGCGGCGGCCAGTAAAGATCGGCGAGCAGCAGCAACAGGGCGAGGACCATGGCCACCACCCAGGACAGCCAAGACTCCCGGCGCCGCGAGAAAAGTGCCGTTTCCATCGCGCAGCCCCTCCCGCCCAGGCAGTGTCCGCCTTAGTTGACGAACAGCATTTCGTAGGCGGGATTGTCCATGAAGCTCAAGGCCCGGCCACCACCACGGGCGACACAGGTCAGGGGATCATCCGCCACCAGAACAGGTAAGCCGGTTTCCTTGCTCAGGAGCTTGTCGAGGTCGCGCAACAAGGCGCCGCCACCGGTGAGCACGAGACCGCGCTCGGAAATATCCGCCGACAGTTCCGCCGGGGTATGCTCGAGAGCGCTTTTCACCGCCGCCACGATGCCCATGAGCGGATCCTGGATGGCGCCGAGGATTTCATCGGAATTGAGGGTGAAGGAACGCGGCACCCCCTCAGCGAGATGGCGACCACGCACTTCGATCTCGCGGATGGCATCGCCTTCGAAGGCGGTACCGATCTCCTGCTTGATGCGCTCAGCCGTCGACTCGCCGATCAGGCAGCCGTGCGCTCGCCGTACGTGCGCGATGATGCAGTCATCGAAGAGATCACCACCGATGCGCACCGAATCCGAATACACCGCACCCGACAGCGAGATCACCGCGATCTCAGTGGTGCCACCTCCGATGTCGACGACCATCGAGCCACAGGCCTGCTCGACCGGCAGACCAGCGCCGATGGCAGCCGCCATGGGCTCCTCGATCAGTCGTACTTCGCGGGCTCCCGCTTCCTCGACCGACTCGCGAATGGCACGGCGCTCGACCAGGGTCGACTTGCACGGCACACAGACGAGAACGCGCGGACTCGGCGGGAAAAAGCCTTTTTCATGCACTTTCTTGATGAAGTGCTGCAGCATCTTTTCAGTGACTTCGAAGTCGGCGATGACACCATCTTTGAGCGGACGTATGGCTGATATATTGCCCGGTGTACGCCCGAGCATACGTTTGGCATCGACACCGACCGCCGCCACGGATTTATTGGCACCACTCTGGCGAATGGCGACGACCGAGGGCTCGTTGAGCACGATACCGCGCTCAGGCACAAAGATGAGGGTATTGGCGGTACCGAGGTCGATGGCCAGGTCCTGGGAAAAAAACCCGCGCAAGAACTTGAACATGAAAATGGGCAATCCGATCAGATCATGGAGGCTTCAGATCGGCAGCACAGCGCCGACCCTTGGCTAGGCGAAGCGTACTGTAATCAAATCGGCCTCTTTGGGCAAGCTGGCAAATGTGATAAGGTGCGGCTTTCCACCATCTTTTCACGAATATGCGAGGGATAGCATGGCTCTTGACGCCGACACCCTGCAGCGCGTCGCCCATCTCGCCCGCCTGCGCCTCGACTCCGCCGACCTGGTCCGGCATGAACACAGCCTGAATGCCATCCTCGGACTGATCGACCGCCTGCAATCGATCGACACGCGCGATGTTGCGGCCATGGCCCACCCGCTCGATCTCGCTCAGCCCCTACGCCCGGACGTGGTCAGCGAGAGCGATCAGCATCAGGCTTACCAGCGCCTCGCCCCCGCCGTGGAGGCTGGACTCTATCTCGTTCCGCGCGTCATCGAATAGGACTCCATCATGCATCAGTACACGCTCGCCGAGCTCTCCCAGGGCCTGGCGGCAGGCGATTACAGCAGCGTCGAACTGACGCAGCACTTTCTCGATCGCATCCGCCGCTTCGACCCACAACTGAACAGCTTCATCAGCGTCACCGAAGAACAGGCCCTGGCACAGGCGGCGCAGGCCGATCGCCGCCGCCAGCGTGGTGAAGCGACGGCGTTGACCGGCCTGCCTCTGGCGCACAAGGATATTTTCTGCACCCAGGGCGTGCGCACCAGCTGCGCGTCACGCATGCTCGACAACTTCATCGCTCCCTATGACGCTGCCGTGGTCGAGCGACTGCAGGCAGCCGGCATGGTCATGCTCGGCAAGACGAACATGGACGAGTTCGCCATGGGCTCGTCGAATGAGACCAGTTTCTACGGCCCGGTACGCAATCCCTGGGCCCTCGAGCGCGTCCCCGGCGGCTCGAGCGGGGGCTCGGCTGCCGCCGTGGCGGCGCGCCTGGCACCAGCGGCCACCGGCACCGACACCGGCGGTTCCATCCGTCAGCCGGCCGCCTTGTGCCAGCTGACCGGCCTCAAACCGAGCTATGGCCGGGTGTCGCGCTGGGGCATGATCGCCTTCGCCTCCAGCCTCGATCAGGCCGGCCCGATGACCCAGACCGCCGCCGATGCCGCTCTGCTCCTGCAGGCGATGGCCGGACACGATACGCGTGACTCGACCAGCGTCGAACGTGCCGTACCCGACTATCAGGCAGCACTGAACCTGCCTCTGCAGGGGCTGCGTATCGGTCTGCCGACAGCTTTCCGCAGCAGCGGCCTCGACCCCGCCGTCGCCGCTCTCGTCGATGCCGCCGTCGCCGAGCTGGTCAGCCAGGGGGCGCGCACCGTCGACATCGATCTGCCGCACATGGAGTGGTCGGTTCCCGCCTACTACGTCATCGCCCCGGCCGAAGCCTCGAGCAATCTTTCGCGTTTTGACGGCGTGCGTTTCGGTCATCGCTGCGAGCAGCCGACCGATCTGCTCGATCTTTACAGCCGCAGCCGTGCCGAAGGCTTCGGCGCCGAGGTGCAAAGACGCATCATGATCGGCACCTATGCGCTCTCCGCCGGCTACTACGACGCCTACTATCGGCAGGCACAAAAGATTCGCCGCCTGATCGCCGAGGACTTCGCGCGCGCCTTCGAGCAATGCGACATCATCGCCGGCCCGACATCGCCGTGTACCGCCTTCCCGCTGCAGGCGCATCAGAATGATCCGGTGGCGATGTATCTCTCCGACATCTACACCATCGCCGTCAACCTCGCCGGTATTCCGGCGATCAGCCTGCCCTGCGGCCAGGATCAGGGCCTGCCGGTCGGACTACAACTGATCGGCCCCTACTGGAGCGAGGAGCGCCTGCTGCAGGTGGCGCATCGTTATCAGCAGGCCTGCCCCTGGCACCGCCAGATGCCATCATCTTTCGCCTGAGGAGTCCAGCATGACCTGGGAAGCCGTCATCGGACTGGAAGTCCATGTACAACTGAACACCGCTTCGAAGATCTTCTCCGGCAGCGCCACGCGCTTTGGTGCCGCCGCCAACTCGCAGGCCAGTCTGATCGACCTCGGCATGCCCGGCACCCTGCCCGTCGTCAATGCCGCCGCCATCAGCGCCGCCTTGCGCTTTGGTCTGGGCATCGATGCGCAGATCGCCGAGCGTTCGGTGTTCGCGCGCAAGAACTACTTCTATCCCGACCTTCCCAAAGGCTATCAGATCTCGCAGATGGAGGAGCCCATCGTCGGTGCTGGCCATCTCGACATCGAATGGCCGGAGGGCAGCAAGCGTGTGCGCATCATCCGCGCTCACCTCGAGGAGGACGCTGGCAAGAGTCTGCACACCGACTTCGCCGGCATGACCGGCATCGACCTCAATCGCGCCGGCACACCGCTGCTCGAGATTGTCTCGGCCCCTGATCTCGCCAGCGCCCAGGAAGCGGTAGCCTACCTGCGCGCCATCCATGCCTTGATCCGTTACCTCGACATCTCCGACGGCAACATGGCGGAAGGCTCGATGCGCTGTGACTGCAACGTCTCGATACGGCGTCCCGGCGCGGAACTCGGCACACGCTGCGAGATCAAAAACGTCAATTCCTTCAAATTCGTCGAAAAGGCCATCCAGTACGAGATCCAACGGCAGATCGATGTGCTCGAAGACGGCGGCAAGATCCGCCAGGAGACGCGCCTGTACGACGCCGAGCGCCATGAAACGCGTTCCATGCGCAGCAAGGAAGAAGCCAATGACTATCGCTACTTCCCTGACCCCGACCTGCTGCCGGTGCATATCAGTGCGGCGATGCTCGAGGCCGAGCGCGCACGCTTGCCGGAATTACCGACGGCGAAAAAGCAGCGTTTCATGAGCGCGTATGGACTGATCGCCTACGACGCCGCCCTCCTCGTCGCCAGCCGCGAACTCGCTGACTACTTCGAAGCGAGCGTCGTCGCCAGTGACGGTCAGGCCAAGCCCTGCGCCAACTGGATCATGGGCGAGGTACTCGCCCACCTCAACCGCGAAGAGACGGAGATCACGCGCTGCCCGGTATCGCCACAACAGCTCGGCCTGCTCATCCGGCGCATTCAGGACGGCACCATTTCGGGCAAGATCGCCAAACAGCTGTTCAGCGCCTTATGGGATGGCGAGGGCGAGGACGTCGATGCCCTCATCGAAAGCCGCGGCCTGCGTCAGGAGAGCGACACCGGCTTGATCAGCTCGCTGATCGACGCCGTCATCGCTGAAAACCCCGACAACGTCGCCGCTTACCGTAGCGGCAAGGACAAGCTGTTCGGCTTTTTTGTCGGCGAAGTGATGAAACGCTCGCGCGGCAAGGCCAACCCCGCCCACGTCAATGCTTTGCTGAAGGAGAAGCTGGCGGCACCTTGAGGCCGTGGCTTTTTTGCCAGTCAGCGAGCAGACTGCGCGCGTGCTGCAACTCCTGCGGCGTCATCTCGAGTTCGAGGACGTCGCGCGACTGCGCGGCATCGTCGATGTCGTGACCGGCGAGGCTCAGATAGACCCAGGCGCGCGCGAGGTCGCGCGCCACATCTTCACCACCGAGCAGAAGAAGACCGAGGCGGTATTGCGCCTGAACATCACCGGCCTCTGCCGCCTTGTTGAACCATTGCGCTGCCTGGCCGTTGTCGCCGAGGACGTCGGACCATAGTTCGCCGAGATCGGTCTCGGCGTCGACATCCTGCATGGCGGCGGCCTTCTCCAGCCAGCTCATCGCCGTCTGCGTATCCTGGGGAACGCCATCGCCATCCTCGTAAAGCTCGCCGAGACGGGTCATGGCGTCGGACTGCCCAGCCGCGGCGGCACGCTGATACCACTGCGCCGCCATGACGAAATCGCCCTTACCCTCTTCATAGCTGGCGCCGAGCAGGTCTTGTGCATCGGCATTGCCGGCCTCCGCCGGCGGCGTCAGCATGGCGATGGCACGCACGTAGTCCTGACGCTCATAAGCCTGCACGCCCTCGTCGAAACTCGAGCCCGCCGCTGTCTCGAGGACGCCACACAGCGTCGCTGCCGCCATCCAGCGCGGCGCCCGGCGCCAGCATGGACGCGATGTCTGCCACAGATCGAAATACATCTTGTACCCCCCATGGCTGAATTCTAGTGCAGCTGACCGGCCAATGCACCCTACACTTAGGCTCACCCACTCACTCAATGCCGATGGAGACCTAGCATGCGTGGCCAGATGATGCCCAATGACCTGCTGATCAGTGACCTGCTCGAACACGCTGTGCGCAACCATGCGCAACAGCAGATCATCAGCCGCAGGCTCGATGGGCGCATCGTGCGCCATAGTTTTCATGAGTTTGCACAGCGTTGCCGTCAGCTGGCCGGGGTCCTGCAGGACCTCGACGTACGCGTCGGCGACCGTATCGCCACCCTGGCCTGGAATACCCATCGCCATCTCGAGGCCTACTACGCGATCTCCGGCATCGGCGCCATCGTCCATACCGTCAATCCCCGCCTCTTCGCGCATCAGATCGAGTACATCCTGCAACACGCCGAGGATCGCATCCTTTTCGTCGACATCAGCTTCATCGCCATGGTCGAGGCGATGTTGCCGCGCCTGCCCAGGATCGAGCACGTCATCGCTCTCAGCGACTGGGGCGACAAGCCCCAGGGCGAACGCTGGCTGTGCTATGAAGGGCTGCTCAGCGATCAGCCGGCACATTTCGCATGGCCGCGCTTCGATGCGCAAACCGCCGCCGCCCTCTGCTACACTTCGGGCACCACCGGACAACCCAAGGGCGTGCTCTACTCACACAGCTCGACCTTGCTGCATGCGATGGCCGCCTGTCGCGCCGATGCCATCGGTATCGGACCCGACAGCGTGATCATGCCGGTGGTGCCGATGTTCCATGTCTGCGCCTGGGGCGTCCCCTACGCCGCCCTGATGGCCGGTGCCCGCCTGATCCTGCCGGGAGCCGCTCTCGATGGCGCCGCGCTGAGCGAGCTGATCCAGAGCGAAGGCTGCAATATCGCGCTCGGCGTACCCACCGTCTGGATGGGCCTGCTCGCCCATCTGCGCCAGCACGGGCAGCGCCTCACCTCCTTGCAGCGCGTCGTCATCGGCGGCTCGGCGGCGCCTCTGGCGATGATTCGCGAATTCGATCAGGTGCACGCGGCATTCGTCATGCACGCCTGGGGCATGACCGAGATGTCGCCACTTGGCAGCACCAACACCCCGACGCCGGAACTGCTCGCCCTGCCCGCCGAAGAGCGCTATCAGCGTCAGCTCAGCCAGGGGCGGGCGGTCTTCGGCCTGCACATGGAGATCTTTCATGAGGACGGACAGGCCATGCCCCACGATGGCCAGGCCTATGGTCATCTGAAAGTGCGCGGCCCCTGGGTGCTGGCGCACTACTATCGCAGCGATGTGCCGGCTACCCAGGATGGCTGGTTCGACACCGGCGACATCGCCAGCATCGATGCCCAGGGCTATATGCGCATCGTCGATCGCGCCAAAGATCTGATCAAAAGCGGTGGCGAGTGGATCAGCTCCATCGACCTTGAAAATGCCGCTCTCGGCTTTCCTGGCGTGCGCGAAGCCTGTGTCATCGGCATCGCGCATCCACGCTGGGAGGAGCGACCGCTGATGCTGGTCATCGCCGAATCGACGCCGCTCGACATTGCCGGCCTGCGCCAATACCTGCAAAATCAGGTGGCGCGCTGGTGGTTACCGGATAGCATCCTCGAAGTCAGCGAGCTGCCGCATACCGCCACCGGCAAATTGTCGAAACTCACTTTGCGCGCCCACTACGCCGACTACTACCAGGATCTCATCACGTGAACGACGCACACCCACTCTATCCCCTGCTCGCGCGCATGAGCGCCGCCCTCGAGCGGCTCGCCGGCGACGAAGCACCACCCACCGACTGGTCAGCGCCGGCCTATGCCTGGGTGAGGACGGGTCATGGAAGCGGTCACCTACGCAGCCTACACCCCGGTGATGACGTCAGTCTCGATGATCTGCAGGGCATCGCGGCACAAAAAGCCGCCCTGGTGCAAAATACCCGGCAGTTTCTCGCGGGTCTGCCCGCCAACCACGTCCTGCTCACTGGCGCCCGTGGCACCGGCAAGTCCTCTTTGCTACGCGCCCTGCTGCACGCCTACCACAGCGCTGGCCTACGCATCATCGAGGTCGACAAGAACGATCTCGCCCATCTCGGTCAGATCACGCCACTCCTGCAAGATCGGCCTGAACGCTTCATCATCTTTTGCGACGATCTGTCCTTCGCTGAGCATGACCACGCCTATCGCGCGCTCAAGGTCGCCCTCGATGGTTCCCTGCACACCTCTCCGGCCAACGTCCTCATCTACGCCACCAGCAACCGCCGCCACCTGGTTAGCGAGCGCATGCGCGACAACCTCGACACCCGCCACGAGGGAGATGAAGTGCGTCCGGCCGACAGCGTCGAAGAGAAGATCTCGCTCTCTGATCGCTTTGGTCTGCTGCTGACCTTCTATCCGCAGAACCAGGACGTCTACCTGGCGGCAGCACAGCACTGGTTACAACGCCTCGGCGGTCACTGGGATGAAGCGAGCCAGCGCGAAGCACTGCGTTTTGCCCTGGCGCGTGGTAGCCGCTCCGGACGCAGCGCCAGGCAGTTTGCGCAAGCCCACGCCGGTGCACAGGCCCTGGCGATGACCCGGCAAAATGATGAGCCCGGTCTATACTGAGGCACGCGCGGAGAATACACCCATGTCAGCCAGCCCTTATGCCGATCTCGTCCTGCTCGTGCTCGAGCCTTCACTGACCATCCGCAACCTGGTCAGCCGTTACAGCCACGATCTCGGCATCACCCAAGTCGATTTTATCGATCATGGTGAAGCCGCCCTGCAGTCGCTCACCCGACTGCAACCCGACATCGTCATCAGCGCGCTCTATCTCGATGATATGAGTTCAGACGTTTTGCTCACCCACCTGCGCCGCACGCCTGAACTGGCCGACACGCCCTTCATTCTGCTCTCATCGGAGACGCGCTTCGAGCGTCTCGACCCCCTGCGCCAGGCGGGCGTCGCCGCCATTCTGCCGAAGCCTTTCAGCGCCGATGAATTCAAGCTGGCGATCGAGCACGCGGCGCAGCAGATCCACCCGCCGAGTCTGACGCTCAGCGACGGCCTCGACATCGCTGATCTGCGTGTCCTCATCGTCGATGACAGCCCGCTGGCGCGCAAACATACACGCCGCCTGCTGACACATATGGGGATGGAACGCTTCAGCGAAGCTGAGAACGGCGAGGAGGCCCTGGCGCGTTTGCAGGCCCAGGAATTCGATCTGATCGTCACCGATCTCAACATGCCGGCCATGGACGGAGAGCAGCTGGTGCGCCATCTGCGTCAGGACAAGGGGCGTGCCATCCCCATCTTGATGATCACCAGTGAAAATAATGAAGCGCGCCTCGCCGCCGTGCAGCAAGCCGGGGTGTCAGCCATCTGCGACAAGCCCTTCGTCGCCGAGGAGCTGCGCCGCACCCTGTTCACCATGCTGCAGCTCTAGGGCATCAGACGTCGATAGCGACGCGCGATGGTGCCAGAACGACGCGCGTCTGACTGAGACGATCATAATAGGGGGTGTGACCGCGCAGCAGCGGCCAGGCACCACTGCCCAGCGCCAGCTGACCGAGCAGTTGCCAGAAGAAGCGCCGGGTGGCCTGCGCCGCGTTCAAACGACCGGCATCCTCGGCGCGCACGACGCGCAAGCCGACCATCCACTGTCCGATGCTCGCCTGCATCGGCCAGGTCAGGGGCCAGGCCCAATACACCCATGCCAGCAACACATGCACCAGGATGAGCATCGCTGTCTGCCTTCCTAGCATCGGCGCCCACAGCATCAAACCCATGGCCAAGGCGATATCGAGGAGCAGTGCAAGGCTGATCCACAACATCAGATCAGCGATGAAGGCCAGCATCCTTTCACCACGACGCGCTTCACGCAAGCTCATTCTCCTCAATAGCGACCGGTAAAATCGAAACGCTGGGCAAAACCCAGGCTGAACAGGCGCACATCCGCTGAACTCGCGTGCAGGCGCAAGGCATCGATGAACAGACTGCTGCGCGCATCGATCTGCCAGGCGATTCCGCCACCGGCAGCGACGACGTGCCAGGCGGTCAGCGTCGGCACCGCCCCATTGACGCTGCTCTGCAAGCGCCAGTCACCGGCGCCGGCGCGCAGATAGGGCCGCACCCGCCCCTGTGGCCAGCTCAATCGCGCCAGAGCCAGAAAACCGGCGCGCTCGCTGACATTGGTACTGACACAGGTCGCCGTACAGGCGTTGCCCTGGGCATCAGCGACGCCTGTGCTACCCTCGAGCTCGACACCGGCATAGGGCAGTGGGTCATAACCGAGGTTGAAATTCATCACCGCCGGATGGGCGGTCAAGGTCTCGGCATCACGGTGCACTTGCGCCGATGAAAACGATAAGGCGGCACGAAACGGCCAGGGATCTGACCATGCCGACACACTCAACAACAGCCACCCAAGACACCAGAAGCGTTTCATCACCCTCTCCTCATCAGCGACTGGCGACCCGCCCGACCGCCTCCATCCATCCAGCATAGAGGCTCTCGCGCTGTTCTGCCGGCATCGCCGGTTCAACGTGGCGATCACAACGCCACAATTGACTCAAGGTCGCCAGGCCCGGCCAGGCATCGACGGCGAGGCCAGCGAGATAGGCAGCCCCGAGGGCGGTCGTCTCGGTCACCTGCGGGCGATCGACGGGGACACCGGTGAGGTCGGCGAGCGACTGCAGCAACCAGTTGTTGACCACCATGCCGCCGTCGACACGCAAGGCGGTGAAATCAGCGGCGCCATCACGCCGCATCGCTTCGACGAGATCGCGCGTCTGAAAGCCGACCGACTGCAGACCCGCGGTGACGATCTCGCCGATACCGGTGTCGCGAGTCAGCCCGAGAATGGCGCCACGCGCGTGCGGATCCCAGTAGGGCGCACCGAGGCCGGTGAAGGCCGGCACCAGATAGACGCCTTTCGCCTCACCCGCCTCGGTGGCGATGCGTTCCGTTTCGCTGGCGTGCGCGATCAGTTGCAAACCATCGCGCAACCACTGCACCGCCGCGCCAGCGACAAAAATGCTGCCCTCCAGGGCATAGGTACAGCGACCCTGCAGACGATAAGCGACCGTGCTGAGCAGGCGATTGTGTGAGTGCAAACGCTGCGACCCGGTGTTCATCATCATGAAGCAGCCCGTACCATAGGTACTCTTGACCATGCCCGGTGCAAAACAGGCTTGCCCGAGAAGAGCCGCTTGCTGGTCACCGGCGATGCCGGCGATGGGAATCGGCGCCCCCAGATGATCGGCATGCGTTCGCCCGTAGAGATGACTGCTGTCGCAGACCTGCGGCAGCAGGGCAGCGGGAATACGGAATAGCGCGAGCAGTTCTTCATCCCAAACCTGACGTTCGATGTCGAAGAGCATGGTGCGCGAAGCGTTGCTGGCATCGGTGGCGTGGACCTGAGCACCGCTGAGGTTCCAGAGCAACCAGCTGTCGACGGTGCCAAAAGCGAGCTCACCGCGCTCGGCGCGCTCGCGCGCCTGCGGAATGTGATCGAGCAGCCACTCGAGCTTGGTCGCCGAAAAGTAGGGATCAAGGAGCAGGCCGGTGCGCGCCTGGATGACCGACTCCCAGCCGTCCGCCTTGAGTTCAGCACAGCGCGCCGCCGTACGGCGATCCTGCCAGACGATGGCGCGATGCAGGGCGCGGCCACTGGCCTTGTCCCAAAGCAGTGTCGTCTCACGCTGGTTGGTGATGCCCATGGCCAGAATGTCCTGAGCGTTCAGACCAGCCTGCTCGATCACCTGCCGACAGACCGCCAGGCTCGCCTGCCAGATCTCCTCCGGCTCGTGTTCGACCCAACCATCCTGAGGAAAATACTGCCGCAGCTCACGCTGCGCCATCGCCAGTTTATGTCCATCCCGATCGAAGAGAATGGCGCGCGTGCTGGTCGTGCCCTGATCGAGGGCGAGTAAAGCCGACATGAGACCTCCTGAACTCGACAGCACGCCGCACTCAGCGGCCGATACCACTGTAGATGAAACCGAGTTCGCGCAAGACGGTCGGCTGATACTGATTGCGCCCATCGATGATGACGGGGGTGCGCATACGCTGTCGCAAACGCGCAAAGTCTGGCTGTCGGTAGGGCTTCCACTCGGTGACCAGCACCAGAGCGTCGGCACCCTCCGCCGCCTCGTAAGGATCCTCGACATAGGTCAGGGACCCTTCGGCGCACGCCGCTGCGAACTCGCGCCGCGAGTGCGCCATGGCGACGGGATCATGCGCGCGTACCTGTGCCCCTGCCACCAGCAATTGTTGCAGAAGCCGAGTCGCTGGCGCCTCACGCGTATCGTCGGTGCCGGGCTTGAAGGCCAGACCCCAGACGGCGATGCGGCGCTGCGCCAAGTCACCGAGATGCTGTTCGAGTTTGGCGAACAACCTTTCCTTCTGCGCCTGATTGCGCGCTTCGACCGCCTGCAACAGAGAAGGCTCGATGCCCGCCTCCTGCGCCATGCCGATCAGCGCCTTGACGTCCTTGGGAAAGCAGGAGCCGCCATAGCCACAACCCGGGTAGATGAAGTGGTAGCCGATGCGCTGATCGGCACCGATGCCTTGCCGCACCTGCTCGATGTCGGCGCCGAGAGACTCGGCCAGCAGCGCCATCTCGTTGATGAAGGAGATCTTCGTCGCCAGCATGGCATTGGCGGCATATTTGCTCATCTCGGCGTCACGCCGCCCCATGAACATCAGTTTGTGGTGATTGCGCATGAAAGGTGCGTACAAGGTCTCCATGAGCGCGCGTGCACGCGCCTGATCGGTGCCGACGATGATACGGTCGGGACGCATGAAATCCTCGATGGCGGCGCCTTCTTTGAGAAACTCCGGATTGCTCACCACCTCGACCGCCAGATCGAGACCCCGCTGCTGCAGACCTGCGCGCAGAATCTCACTGACACGATCGCCGGTCCCCACAGGCACCGTCGACTTGTTGACGACGAGCAGCGGCGCCTGCATATGCCGGGCGATCGCCGCGGCGACGGCGAGGACCTGACTGAGATCGGCGCGACCGTCCGCCCCGCTCGGCGTACCGACGGCGATGAAAGCCATGCTCGCCCCGGGCAGAGCCGCGGCGAGATCACCGCTGAAACTGAGTCGTCCGGCGCGCACATTGTCCAGCACCATGGGCTCGAGACCTGGCTCATAGATCGGCATCTGCCCTTGTCGCAAGCGTTCCAGCTTGTCGGCATCCTGATCGACGCAGATGACCTCATTGCCCATCTCGGCAAAACAGGTGCCCGTGACCAAACCGACATAGCCCGTGCCGATCACCACCAATTTCATCATCGTCTCCTCAGCGCAAAAGCTTTCAAAATCGATCAGCAGCGATGGGCGGTGATCTCGGCGAGCAGGGCCGCCGTCGATGCGTCCAGCGTCACCGCCGGTCGCTCCCCCGCCAACATCCCGACCAGGGGCTGGGCCAGGCGCTTGCCCAGCTCGACGCCCATCTGATCGAAGGGGTTGACCCGCCACAGCTGTGCCAGCAAAAAGGTCTTGTGTTCGTAAAGGGCGATCAGACTGCCCAGATGGTAGGCGTTCAGACAGGGCGCCAGCAAAGTCGTGCTCGGGCGGTTGCCGGGATGGACGCGACAGCGCCAGCTGGCTTCGCTGTCACCAGGAAACTCCTGCTGCGCCTCGCTCAGGGTAAACCCGAGGGCCAGGGCGCGACCTTGCGCCAGGGCATTGGCAAGGTTGAGGTCGGCCTGTCGCCGATTGCTCTCCGGCAGATTGGTGAAAGCGATGATGTCAGCGGGAATACAGTGCGTCCCCTGATGCAAAAGCTGCATGAAGGCGTGCTGGGCATTGCTGCCGACGTCGCCGAACACCACCTGACCGGCGTGCTGCAGGGCCTGCCCACTGCCATCACAGGCTTTTCCCAAGCTCTCCATCTCCAGCTGTGCGAGATAGCGCGGCAGATGGATGAGCCACTGATGATAAGGCAGGACGGCCTGCGCCCGCGCCTGCCAGAACTCGGCGTACCACCAGGTCAGCAGGGCCATACGCCCGGGCATGCTGCGCTCGGCCAACGCCAGAGTATGGCGATCCATGGCGTGCATGCCGGCAAGAAAGTCCATGAACCCGGCCTCACCGAGGCGGGCGGCGAGCACCAGGCCCATGCTCGAGGACAGACTGAAGCGACCACCGATGGTCGGCAGAATCTCTAGCTGCAGGTCTTCCGCGATGTCGGCCGCGCGCATCCGCTCAGGATAGGCGGAAATACCAGCGATATGGCGGCGGCACTCCTCGTCGCCATAGCCGCGCACCGCCATGGCCTCGCGCACGGTCTGCAGATTGGCCCAGGCATCGGCCGTGGTGAAGGACTTCGAGGCCATGACGAACAGACTGCGGTCGAGATCGATGCGCGCCAGCAGCTCATGGATGGCGACGCCGTCGATGGAACTGACAAAATGCACCTTGAAAGCGCTCTCAGCGACGCCCTGCAATGCCTCGACAGCCATGGCAGCACCGAGATCGGAGCCGCCGACGCCGACATTGATCAAGGTATCGATGCGGGCGCCACGGGCGCCACGGAGATCACCGCACCGCAAAGCGGCGAGAAAGTGAAAGAGTTGCCGTCGCTGCGCCTCGATGGCGCCGCGCGCGCCGGCATCCGC
>JAKBFV010000097.1 GCA_021833365.1 Pseudomonadota bacterium
GATAATTCGACCTTCAGCCACCGGCGACCTGCCCTTCAACCTTACCGCCGATGCGCCCACTGCGCAGCAGAGTGACACCGTTTTCATACTCGGGGGCGTCGGCCTGCCTTCATGGCAGTTAAGTTCGGTGCATTGGGGCGGGGTGCTGGCGGCCCGCCCATGAATCTTTCATAATCCTGGCCTTCGGTCAGCGTCCTGCGGCCGCGCCCTCACGAGGTCATGATGAATCCTGCGTTTTCGCTGCTACGTCGGCATCACCTGCCGCATCTGGGGATCGAGTTTCAGGAGTATGAGCATACGCTGACCGGTGGGCGTCACATCCACCTCGCCTGTGATCATGAGGAACACGTCTTTCTCGTCGGTTTTCGCACCATGCCGATGAACTCCACCGGCGTGGCGCACGTTCTCGAGCACACCAGCCTGTGTGGCAGTGAACGCTTTCCGGTGCGTGATCCCTTCTTCATGATGATCCGGCGTTCACTCAACACCTTCATGAATGCCTTCACCGCCGGCGACTGGACGGCCTATCCCTTTGCCACGCAGAATGATCAGGATTTTTTTAACCTCTTCGACGTCTATATGGACGCCGTCTTTCATCCTCGCCTCGATCCCCTCGACTTCGCGCAAGAGGGTATTCGTCTGGAGTGGGAGGAGGATGCCGCTGGGCAGCGTCATCTCGTCTACAAGGGGGTCGTCTTCAATGAGATGAAAGGTGCGATGAGCTCGCCGGCCACCTTCTTCTACGAGGCGATGAACCGTCATCTCTTTCCGAGCACGACTTACCATTACAACAGCGGTGGTGATCCGGCCTGTATTCCACAGCTGACCCATGACGATCTACGGCGCTTCCACGCCGAGCACTATCATCCGAGCAATGCCGTCTTCATGAGTTTTGGTCGTCTGCCGGTGACGCAGATCCAGGACCGTCTGCAGTCCTGCCTGCAGGCTTATCAGGCGCCGGGGCATCGGGTCAGGGGGCGCGATGAGCAACGGTATGTCGCTGCGCTGCGCGTCGAAGAGGCTTATCCGGTGCAGGAGAGCGATCTCACTCGCAAATCCTGCACCATCCTCGGCTGGCTGCTCGGGCATAGTTTCGACGTCGCGCACAGCCTCGACATGTCGCTGATGGCCGGTCTTCTGCTCACCCATGCCGCTTCGCCTTTGCGCCATGCTCTCGAGAGCTCGGAACTCGGCCTGATGCCCTCACAGCTGTGTGGTTTGCAGCAGGAGTCGCGCGAGATGGTCTTCATCGCCGGTCTCGAAGGCAGTGAGCCTGAGCACGCCGCAGCGATCGAAACGAAGATTCTGCAGGTATTGAGCGAGGTCGCCGAGCAGGGCTTTGATCGCGAGAGCATCGAGGCCGTCCTACACCGTATCGAACTGCGTGAACGCGTCATCGGCGGTGACAACTTCCCTTATGGACTGTCCCTGCTGCTCGATCTTCTCGCACCCGCCCTACAGGATGCCGACGTCCTGCCGCACCTCGATCTTGGTACGGCCCTCGATGATCTGCGTCAACGCGCCGCTGATCCGGCTTTCGTGCCGAATCTGATCCGCCGCCATCTGCTCGATAATCCGCATCGTGTGCGTCTGACTTTGCGCGCTGATGGCGATTACGAGGAGCGCGCTCAGGCGCTTGAGCGCACTGCCCTCGATCAGCATGCCGCCAGTCTCGATGCAGCAGCGGCCCTGGCCATCGAGCAAGCCGCTGCGGCGCTCGCCGCCCGCCAGGAACAAGTCGATGATCCTGATCTCTTGCCGCGTGTCGGGCGCGCCGATATTCCGCCACATCCGAGCGCTGATCCCGTCCTCCAGGAGCGTGTCCTGGCGACCGGCTTGTCCTTGCTCAGCGGCACGGCGGCGAGCAATGGCGTCATCGATCAAAGACTGCTGATCGCCATGCCCGATTTCAGCGCCGAGCAGTTGCCCTGGCTGGCTCTTTATACCGAGGTATTGCCGGACTTAGGCGCCGCTGCGCGCGACTATCTGCAGCAGCAGGCGCGTATCGCCGCTTATACCGGCGGCATCGCGGTGGCGCCGATCATGGCGGCGGGCGAAGCCACGGGGCTGGCGGGTGTGCGCGGTGCCCTGGCCTTGCGTGGCCGCGCTCTCGCGCGCAACCAGTCGGCGCTCAGCGATATCCTGTTCGAGCAGTTCGAGGGTCTGCGTTTTGATGAGCACGCGCGTTTGCATGAACGCATCGAACAGGCCCATGAATCAGCGCGCGGTCATGCCGCAGCGGCCGGACATCTGCTCGCCAAACAACAGGCTGGCCGTGATTTTTCAGCGCTGGCAGCCTGGCAGGCGGAAAGCTCCGCCCCCGATTATCTGCTTTTCCTGCGTCGCCTCTACGAGGGTTTGCGCGATCGTCCTGCCGGTATCGAAGAGGTTGCCGCGCGCTTGCAGGAGATCCATGAACTGATGCTCGCTCAGCCACGCCAGCTGCATTGGGCGGGTGAGGCCAGTGTCGAGGCGACGTTGCTGGCCTCACTGGCAGCGCGACCGCAGCCGGCATCCTGGTCTTTGCAGGAATATCTACCGACGCGCCGCGTTGCACCGCACCGGCAAGTGTGGCTGGCGGCGACACAGGTACAGTTTTGTGTCGAAGCCTATCCGGGCGTGCACACCCTGCATGACGATTATGCCGCTTTGTCGCTGCTGGCGAGCATCCTGCGCAATGCTTATCTGCATCGCTCCTTGCGTGAACAAGGTGGCGCTTATGGCGGTGGCGCCAGTGTCTCTGGTGATGATGGCGTCTTCTATTTCTATTCCTATCGCGATCCGCGCCTGGAGGCCACCTACGCTGATTTCAGCAAGGCGCGTAGCGATCTTCTCGCCGATGGTGTCACTGCCCGTCAGGTCGAGGAGGCCCTGCTGGCGGCGATGGCGCGCCTCGACAAGCCCGCTTCACCGGCAGGAGAAGTGCTGACGGCGAGTTTGCGTTTGAGCTTCGGTGTCGATCAGCAACGCCGTGAACGCATGCGTCAGGCTCTGCTGGCGGTCACTCCTGACGATATTCTGCGTGTCGCTGCCAGCTATCTGATCGAGGAGCGTGCCCGTCGCGTTGCCATCATCGCGCCGCTGCGGGAGCAGGAAGCGCGACAGGCCGGGTATGAGGTCGAGTCTCTGCTATGAAAGAGAGCCTGCTCTTTGCGCATGCCAATGGTATCCCCGGCGGCAGCTATGCGCCCATCGGTGCACGCCTGCAGGCGGCGGGCTACGACTGGCGGGCGATCGACCGCATCGCCCATGATCCGGCCTTTCCGCCGGGATCCTGGCATCGCCAGACGGACGAGCTTTTGCAGATGATCGAGACCTCGCTGCAGCCGCCGGTGCACATGATCGGGCACTCGATGGGAGCCGTACTCGGCTTCATCGCCGCCTGGCGGCGCCCCAAGCTCTTCCGTTCCCTGATCATGCTCGATCCGCCTTTGATCATGCGCACCTCAGGGCTGCTCTATGCCCTCGCTTCCTGTCTGCCGCGCCAGGAATGGCGCGACCGCATGACGCCTGCCGGGCGTAGCCGGCATCGCCGCCGCGTCTGGCCGGATCTAGCGCAGGCACGCGCCTATTTTGCCAGCAAGTCCCTGTATGCCGCCTTCGATGCCGAGTGTTTCGCCGCTTTTGTCGACAGCGCTGTCGCCGAGGGTGAGGACGGTGCCTGGCATCTGCGCTTCCATGTCGACATCGAAGTCGAGTTATTTCGTCACACGCCCTATGATCTCGATATGTACTGGCGTCACCTGCGTGTGCCGGGAAGTCTGGTGCGCGGTACGAACTCTGAAGTGACGCGCCCGAGCTATGCCCACGCCCTGGCGCATCGTCATGGCTTACGCGAGTATGAACAGCCGGGTGGTCATATGTTCCCGCTCGAGGATGCCGAAGCCTGCGCGCAACTGTTGCTGCGCCTGCTGCGTCAGCCCTGAGTCAGCGCCACTGCACCTCGACGCAGTCACGACCGCGCGCTTTGGCGAGATAGAGGAGTGCGTCGGTGGCGGCGTACAATTCCTCGAACTCCATGATCGAGGCGCCGGCGGAGAGATGCAGAACCCCGAAGCTGGCGCTGAGCCAGCCATCCACGCCGTCAGCGTGCGGATATCGTAGGGCCTTGACGGTGGCGCGCAGCGACTCACCGAATTCACGCGCTTTGCTGCCGCTGTCGATCTCGAGCAGGAGGGCGAACTCTTCGCCGCCGAGGCGAAAGAGGCGATCGCCGGCGCGACGCAGACGTGAACTCAGGGCCTGCGCCAGGGCGACGAGGGCAGCATCGCCGGCGGGGTGGCCATAGCGGTCGTTATAGCTTTTGAAATGATCGACATCGACGAGGCAGAGGGTGATGCTATGCGGCGCGCGTCGGCGTCGCTGACACTCCAAGCGCAGAACCTCATTGAAATGGCGGCGATTGTAAGCGCCGGTCAATTCATCGGTGATCGACAGGCTGAGCAGCATCTGATGCGACTTTTCCAGCTCTTGCGTGCGTTCCCGCACCTGCGCCTCGAGTTGCTCGCCGATACGCGTGGCGTCCATCAGTTCGCTGGGCGGGAGCGCGGGGTCTTGTTGACGTAGGCGCCAGGCCAGACCGAGTGCAAAGATGAGCATGGCGGCGACCGAGGTCCATTGCAGGGCGGTCTGCGCTCCCTGGATGTGTTCATCCCAGCCCAGCAGGGTGGCTTGTTGCCAGAGCAGGCCACTGAGGAGTAAGGCGCTGGCGACGAGATAGTAGAGGGCGTGGCGTTGCTGCGTGCGATAGGCGCGCAGAGCGAGGATGCCCAAGAACAGGGCGGTCAGCACGAGCAGGGGCAGGCCGATCTGGTAACTGAGCCAGGCGTCGCCAGCGATGAAGGCCAGGGTGTCGAGCAGGCAGAGTAAGCTCAGCCAGAAACTCCAGCGCCAAGCCGCTTTTTTCCGGACGTCGGCGTCGAGATAGTGGAGGCTGAAACGGATGAAGGCGAAGAGGGCCAAGGGTACCAGGACACCCTCGATGCTCATGCTCCAGTGCGGATGCCAGGGCCATAGATACTCGCTGGCATAGCCACTCCTGATGAGGTCCCAGAGCATGAGGGTCGTGGCATAGAGGGCATACCAGGCAAACACCGCCTCGGCCAGTGAGATGAACAAAAAGAGATTGTAGAGGATGAGAGCGGTGAGGATGCCGTCATAGAGCCCATATTCGATGTCGTCACTATGCTGGTGTTGCGTGAAGCCTGCTGGTGACCACAGGGTCAATGGCAGGCTCTGTGGCAGGGCGCTGTCATCGTGGACATGCAGGTAGAGATCGGCGTGGCGATCGGGCAACAGGGAGAAGGCCAGGGTGGGATGACGAAAGGCGATGGCGCGCGCGGCAAAAGGCCGATCACCGCTGAGCAGACCGGTGATCCATTGGCCCTGATCGTCGAGCAGGGCGACTTCGACATGCTGACCTAGTGCACGATCGATCTCGAGTACGCGCGCCAGCGAATGCGAGTCGCTGTTGTGCAGCCGTACATGGAACCAGAGATCGTCGTGGCCGGAGTCGAGGAGGAGGCTATGATGGCGACTGGCTTGCCATTCGGGTGTGGCGATGGCGGTGGCGAGGTCGAGACGGTGAGCATCATCGGCGAGAATCTCGCCGGCAGCGACGATGGGCAGCCGTGTCTGCGCAGGTGTCAGTTCGATGGCGGCGCAGGCCTGTATCGACATGATGAGAAAGATCAACAGACTCCAAACCCGCACAGCATAACCTCGCATCGTCTGGTCCTTCTTCCCTTGGACAGGCACAGCCACCAGATTAGCAGGTTTTTGCGCGCATCTGGTGGCCATGCGAAGGCATGTACAGGTCGATCGTAGGGGCTACAACGGTACGCAGCGAGGGTATCGCCTAGAAGGGCACGACCGATTCGTTGGCGATGCTCGGGTCCGCTGCGGCTGGCTCACCGTCGCCAAGTTCAGTCACTGGCTCCGGTACTTCACGCTGGCGGTCACGCGGCCAACGGGTGATCTCGATCTGATGAGCGATGATCTCGGTCACCATCGACTCGCGTTCGTGCTCCTGATCGCGCCAGGGCCGCGTGTGCAGTCGGCCACTGACGACGACGCCCGCGCCTTTTTCGAGGTACTCGACCATCACTTCGGCGAGACGACCATAGCAGACGACATAGAACCAGTGGGTGCGCTCCTGACGTTCGCCTTCGACCCAGAAGACTTCGTTCTGACCGATGGCCAAGCGTGTGCTTGGAACACCGTTGCGAGCGGTGACGCGTGGTTCCGGTGTGTTGCCGAGATGACCTGAAATGACGACTTGATTGGTGGGCATGATGCTATCCTTGCGCTGTGATGGGAGAGTGCTCAGGCTAGAATGCCCGCCATAAACGCATGGCGACGTTCTGGTGAAGATGTCATGTCAGGGGGGGGGGAAGATGGTATTGCTGGCCGGTGCAGGTGACGATGCGCGCACTTTATGGCTTGCCTGTCATGCCCAAGTCCGTCGCTTCTCGACCCTGTTGCAGCGTCTTCAGGCGCATCTGCAGGTTCATGGCTGCGATGCCGAAGCGCGTCAGGCAGCGCAGTCGATCCAGCGCTACTTCAATCAGGCGGCACCGCTACATCATCAGGATGAAGCCGAGGATCTTTTCCCGATCCTGCTCGCTCTGCCCGGCCAGGAAGCTGTGACAGCGCAGCGGTTTTTGCATGAACATCAGACGCTTGAGCCGCTGTGGCGGCAGATCGATGCGGTTCTGCAGTCTCTGCCCGTGACGCCGTGTCTCGACGCTGAGCTCGTCGATCGTTTCGCCGCCGCTTACGGTCGCCACGCTCAGGATGAAGAAGACTGGGCTCTGCCCTTGTTCGACGCCTTGCCGGCAGCGCAGCTACAGCGACTCGGGCAGCGCATGGTGGCGCGGCGAACTTGTAAATCCTGA
>JAKBFV010000029.1 GCA_021833365.1 Pseudomonadota bacterium
AGATTTCACGCATACCGCCCCCCCCGTGTGGATGGCGATCTTACCGTATCGCTTTCCTCAGTGCCTACGCTCATGGTCGGCAATCGCATGATTATCTCTTATACTGCCGCTGGCACGATTCTGCTAGAGACGACGATGCGTTCACGAGCCCTGATTTTGCGTTCCCTGCTGGCACTCGGTGCAGCACTGTTGCTTCAGTTTGCCGTCCTTCTCGGACTTCTCGCCCATACCACGCAGGAACAGACGCGCACTGAGATGGAGCATCGTGCCGCGGCGCTGGCAGCGGCGGCATCGCCGGCCCTGCTCGGGCACGATCTGGTCGGGCTGCAGGTGCTCGGCTTGTCCTTCTTTCACCCCCCCTTGAGCCGCCTCAGCGTCAGCGATCCGCGCGGCGAGACCCTGACCCTGGCCGGCCACGACGAGCATGCGCAGCGACACCTGCAACAAGCCATCATCGAGCAGGGACAGTTGCTCGGCTATGTTCACCTCGACTGGAACGACATCAGCGGCGACCAGCTTGCAGGCGCCTGTCTGAGCAGTCTCGCCCTGCTCGCCGTCATCGACATCGGTCTGCTCGGCTTCGCCCTGCTCGCCCTCACGCGTCATCCCCGTCCATCGGCGCCGACGACCGCGGCAAGCGCTCCTGACAGTGATATCAGCCGTGTGCATCTGCGTATCGATGATCTTCACCCGGCCATGTCGGCGACACAATCCCTCGAGGATTTTCTCGTCCATCTCGCCGAAGAGTCCGGTAGTGTCTTCTCCGGCAATGCCCAGCAAGGCTACGCCTTCGAATTTTCACTGGAAAACCGCGTCGAACGGCAGTGGCAGGCGCTGCGCATCTGCATCACCGCCCTGACCCTGGCACCGACGCAGGCCGGCCTGATCTTGAAAGCGGGTCTAGCGCATGGTCGGCAGAGTGCGCGCGGCGAGCTCAGCGAGCGCAGTCAACGCCTCAGCCATAGCGCGCCGAGCGGCCACGCCCTGCTCGATGAACAGGACATGCTGCCCCTGCTCGCACAACGCGCCATCATCACCCAGAAAGTGCGCATGGAACTCGGCAGCGACATGGGCGTGCACAAGATCCTCTGCGTCCAGCGCCTGCAGCCCGAATACCAGAGCCTGCTCGATCGACGCATCGACAAGCAGGCTGACTGAGGCGGCGCTCAGCGTCCCTCGTCGGCGAGGAGGTCGCGCACCTTGCGCACGTAGCGCGCCTGTGCATCGGCCTGCGACGTACCCGTCAGCGCCGCCCAGGCGTCATACTTGGCACGACCGACGAGGTCGAACATCCCCGGCCGCTGGCCGTTGGCGTCACCGACCGTCGCCTGCTTGTAGCAGGCATAGAGCAGCAACATGTCGTCATTCTCTGGACGACGGGTTAAGGTCTTGACATCTTTTTGTGCTTGTTCGAAGTCACTCATCGACACGATCTCCACGTGAGCCTGCGCCCATCATAGAGAGAGGATGGACGCAGGACAAGGGAGGGATGCGTGGCGGCCCACGGCGATCGCCACCATCCCCCGGTGGACATTCAGGCCCATGGTCGGCCTCCGGCCCGCAGGCCACCGTTGCCGATGACACGGTCGCCACCTACCGCTCGGTAGCCTCTGTGGAGCCCCTAATGATCAAAAAATTTGACGATCAGTCAGCTTTGTGGTGCACTCCTGCCCAGGCTTGCACACGGAGAGGACATCGATGTCCAGTCGTCGCCAGTTTGTCACCCAGAGTACTCTGCTGGCCTTCGCATCGGCGCTGGCCCATCGAACCGCCCTCGCCACCCCTGATTTGGCACCTGGCTGGTCGAACTGGTCCGGTGGCCAAAGCTGTTCGAACCGGGCTTTATTCTATCCTCAGACCGAAGCTGAACTGCTCAGCATCCTGAAGTCCAGCACGGGTACCCTGCGAGCGGTGGGCGGCGGACATAGCTTTAGCCCCCTGATTCCGACCCGTGGCACCCTGATCTCACTGGAAGCCATGAACGGCCTGATCAGCCATGATGCGCACCGTCTTCAAGCGACTTTTCATGCCGGCTCGAGGCTGGCGCAGGTGAGCAGTACACTCTGGAACATCGGTCAGGGCCTGTTCAATGAAGCCGATATCAATGTCCAGTCCCTGGCCGGTGCCCTGAGCACGGCTACGCACGGTACGGGCCGTCAGCTGCAATGCCTGTCAGCCTATATCACGGCGCTGAAACTGATCACCGCAGAAGGTGAAGTGCTGCACTGCTCGCGAGCAGAACATCCGGAGGTCTTTCAGGCTGCCAGAGTCAGCCTGGGGGCACTCGGCATCCTGACCGAAGTCACGCTGCAAAACCGTCCCTCCTACACACTGCAGGAACAGGTTCGCGTCATGTCGGTGACCGAAGCCATGCGCTATGTCGATCAGCACAAGGATGATTTCAGCCATATCGAATTCATGGCCTTTCCCTTTGGAAATCGCGCCATGGTCAAGACTCTTGTAGAAACCAAGGCGCCGGAAACACCGGTCACGACACCTTGGATCGACGAAAACACCCTGCTGGATTTCGCCGCCAATACCGTTCGGCAACACCCATGGAGCAATCCCGGGCTGCAGCATCTGCTCGGAATGTTTGTCTCGGACAGCAGCCGTGTCGGGCCCTCCTGGAAAATCTATCCGAGCACGCGCGCCGTCCGTTTTAATGAAATGGAGTATCAGGTCCCTGCCACCGTCGGCATGCAAGCCTGTGAAGAAGTCATGGCGGCCATGCGCCAGCACAGGCTCGATGTTTTTTTCCCTCTTGAGTTTCGCTATGTGGCAGCAGACGATGCTTGGCTCAGCCCCTTCCATGAGCGCGACTCGGTCTCGATTTCAGTGCACCAGTATTACCGGCAGGACTATCACCCCATCTTTGCCGTCATTGAACCCATCCTGCGCCGCTATGGCGGTCGCCCCCACTGGGGCAAACTCAATACGCTGAACGGAAGAGATTTTCAGGACATTTATCCACACTGGGAGGACTTCCGGCGTATCCAGCGTCAAGTGGACCCTCATGGCCGCATGCTCAACCGCTATCTACGCCAGATCTTCGCCTGAGCCAAGGAGCCACGCCATGCATCGACGCACTTTTCTCCTGGCAGGATTAGGAACCATGGCAGGTCTGTGGGCGACACATCCTCGCGATCGTGGAAGGCCCCTGGACGGCTATTTTACGGCATGGAACACCCTGCTGCGCCAGCAGGGACCGGGCGTCCCCACGATGCTGCTCGATCTCGATCGTCTCGATCAGAACATCGCCCGCATCCGGGCAAGCCTACCCAGCGGCCGGCCTCTGCGGCTGGTCGCCAAGTCCCTGCCCAGCGTCGAACTACTGGGCCATATCCTGCAGGATCTTCCCGACCAGCGCCTGATGGTCTTTCATGAGACCCAGATTCAGGCGCTGGGTAGCGCCTTCCCGGCAGCCGATCTCCTGCTCGGCAAACCCATGCCCATCGAGGCCGTGCTGCGTTTCTACCAGACCCAGCCGTCCTTGGCACGGGCACTGACGCCGCGCATCAACTGGTTGATCGATACCCCTGAACGGGCCCGTCAATACCATGACTTTGCGCAAGGCAAGGGGCTTGCTCTGCGTACCGCCCTGGAGATCGATGTAGGTCTGCATCGGGGCGGCTTTTCCCAGCCCGAAGAACTGCGGACCCTCCTTCCCATCCTGTCCGATTCCAGCTGCCTGCAGATCACCGGTCTGATGGGGTATGACGCGCAAGTGGGTCAAATCCCGCCTTTCATTGAATCAGCCGCCACCACCTTGCAGCATGCTCAGCAGCAGTATCGGCGTATGCAGGAAGCCCTATGGCAAATCATGCCCAAGCTGCGCGATACACCGCTGATCTTCAATGGCGCAGGCAGCCCGACTTTTCGTTTGCATGGACTCGACAGCCCCCTGAACGAAGTGGCTGCCGGTTCTGCCTTCGTCAAGGCCTCCGACTTTGACCTGCCAGCGCTGGCCGATCTGCTGCCAGCCTGCTGGATCGCCAGTCCTGTCCTGAAGGCCTGGAATGGCCTTGATCTGCCGGGGCCGCGACTGCTGAGCCGACTCTGGTCGACATGGGATACCAACCGTAGCCGCACCTACTTTATCTACGGCGGTGGCTGGCGGGCGCACCCTGTTGCGCCGAAGGGGCTGAGCACCAATCCCCTGTACGGCATTTCCACCAACCAATGCATGTACAACGGTTCAACCCGAACAGCCCTGAAAGTCGATGATTCGGTGTTTCTTCGACCCACCCAAAGTGAGTGGGTCCTGCAGCAATTCGGTTCAATTCTGGCGTGGAGCCGACAACGCGCCATCCTGCAGCGCTGGAGTGTCCTGCCCGCTTAAGGTCAGGCACCGTGTTTTTTGTGAATCCGTGCTGATTTTCCGACCCGCCCCTGCGCTCGGCTCCTGCACAGCCGGCCGCTGTCTGCTACAGTATCCGCCATCGCGCCGCCATAGCGCCACCACCGACAGGAGAAGGAGTCTCGATATGCGTAGACAACGAGGTGACATGCATCCGATGATGGCCATCGCACTAGCCAGCGTGACCGTCGCCAGCGGCGTCATCGTCGCCAAACAGGCCGGCTGGATCGGTGCTCCGGCGCCTGCCGCGACCCAGGTCGCGCCAGCCACCATGATGCCGGCGGCCAGCCCTGCGGCGACCAACAGTCCACCACCGCAACGCCCACGCCATGAAGTCAACGAGCGTCCGCGCGAACAGCATCACGCTCCGGCGACCAATCTGGCGATGAACAACGCCGCCTCCATGCCACCACCGCCCAATGCCGCTCCGCCCTGCATGAACTGCGGTGTCATCGCCGGCATCCGCGCACGCCAGATCAGTGGCGGCGACAGCGGCATGGGGGCGGTCGGCGGCGCCATCGCCGGTGGCGTCCTCGGTCATCAGATCGGCAATGGCCAGGGTAAGACCGTCGCCACCGTGCTCGGCGCTCTCGGTGGCATGCTCGCCGGCAACACCGTCGAGGAACGCGCCCGCACACACACCGTCTATGAAGTCGAGGTCAATATGGCCGACGGCAGCATGCAGCAGTTCCGCTTCCCACAGCCGCCGGGACTGTCGCCCGGACAGCCGGTCATGGTCGAGAATGGGCAGTTGATTCCGCGCTGAGGGCTTGGGTTGCGCGGTGGGGGCTGCTACCATGGTGGCCTCCCCCTGCCGAGGACCGCGCATGCAAACCCTGCAGCTGGATATTCGTGACGACATCGCCTGGCTGGCTCTCAACCGTCCCGACAAGCACAATGCCATGAATCTGGCGATGATCGATGAACTCATCGCCACCGCCCGTACCTTGCGCCGGCGCCGCGATGTGCGTGCCGTCGTCCTGCATGGCATGGGCCCGTCGTTCTGCGCCGGCATGGATCTGATGTCGATCTTCTCCAGTCCGACGCGTAAGCTCTATGCTCTCTCGCAGCTTCTGCGACCCAGCACCGGTCTTTTTCAGCGCGTCAACCTGATCTGGCGGCGACTGCCCATGCCGGTGATCGCCCTCGTGCACGGCCATTGCTATGGCGCCGGCCTGCAGTTGGCCCTCGGCGCCGACATCAGCATCGCCCACCGCGACACACAGCTGTCATTGATGGAAGGCAAGTGGGGCATGATCCCCGATATGGGCGCCCTGCTCACCCTGCGCGGCCGCCTGGCGCCCGACATCGCCAAGGAATGGATCTTCACTGCCCGCGTCATCGACGCCGCGACCGCCGCCAGCCACGGCCTGGTCACGCACGTCAGCGATGACCCCGAGGCGATGCTGCAGTCCCTGCTCGCCGAGCTCGCTCAGCGCTCACCCGATGCCCTCGCCGCCGGCAAGCTACTCGTCGACCGCAGCCAGTTCAGTGGCCCCTGGTCCACCCTGTTGCAGGAAAGGCTGTGGCAGCTGCGTCTCATCCTCGGGCGCAATCATCGCATCGCCATCGCCCGTAACCGGCAGCACCCCGACCGTCCCTTCGTTCACCGCAACGTCTGCTGAGGATCTTGGTCATGTCCCTCGAACTCGTCATCGCAAACAAGCGCTACTCGAGCTGGTCCCTGCGCGCCTGGCTGGTGCTGAGCTGCAATGAGCTCGCCTTCGTCGAGCGTCGCGTCGATCTGCAGGATCCAACCTATAAGGAGACCCTGCGCACTCTGGCGATCGCGGCGCAGGTGCCCATCCTCCGTCACGAGGATCTCATCGTCTTCGACTCCCTGGCGATCTGCGAGTACCTGGCGGAGAACTTTGCTCTGACCCATGGCTGGCCACAGGACCACCGTCTGCGCGCCCAGGCGCGCTCCTTCTGCGCCATGATGCACAGCGGCTATACCGCCCTGCGCCGTGAGTGCCCGATGAATGTCGCACGACAACCGACGCTGACCACGATCAGCGCCGATGCCCGCGCCGACATCGCCACCCTCGAACAGGCGCTCGGTGGCTTGCTACGCACCCACGGCGGGCCTTTTCTGCTCGGCCCCCTCGGCATCATCGACGCCTACTACGCGCCGATCATGCTGCGCCTCGATCGCTACGGCCTGAGCAGCGACCTGTCGAGCGAATTGCGCGCTTATATGGCACGCATGCTGGCTCTGCCAGCGATGCAGGCCTGGGTCGAGGCTGGGCGTCAGGAAGCACCCCTGGCCCGTCTCGAACGATGATCGGTCTCGTCGGTCTTGGCCTGATGGGGCGTCCCATCGGCCTGCGCCTGCTCGCCGCCGGCCATCAGCTCGTGGTGTGGAACCGCAGTGCCGAGAAAGCACGCGACCTCGTCGCCGCCGGCGCACAAGCCGCCACCGACCTGCGCGATCTGGCGCAGCGCTGCTCCACCATCCTGCTCTGTCTGAGCGATGGTGAAGCCGTGGCCGAAGTCCTGCTCAGCGCCCATGGACTCGGTCCCTTGCAGGACAGCCAGCTGATCATCGATCTGTCCTCGATCAGTCCGGCGCAGACCCGCCACCTTGCGGCACAGACCGCAGCGCACTGGGTCGATGCGCCGATGAGCGGTGGCGTGCGCGGCGCCGAATCCGGCACCCTGGTGATCATGGCCGGTGGTGAAGACGCCGACATCGAACGCTTGCGGCCTCTGGCGGCGGCCTTCGCGCAGCGCGTCACAGCCATGGGCGGGGTCGGTGCCGGTCAGGTGAGCAAACTCTGCAACCAGCTCATCGTCGCCGCCAACAGCCTGCTCATCGCCGAGGCCATCGCCCTGGCGCAAGCCGCCGGTGTCGATGCCAGCCGCCTGCCGGCCGCTCTCGCTGGCGGCTTCGCCGACTCCCTGCCCTTTCAGATCCTCGCGCCACGCATGGCGGCACATGAACATGAACCCCTGCAGTGGAAAGTGGCGACCCTCGGCAAGGATCTCGACAATGCCGTGCAGACAGCGCACGAACTCGGCCTCGATCTGCGCCTGGCGCGACAAGCACAGGAGCAGTTCGAACACGCTCGCCAACACGGTTGGGCACAGGCGGACCTGAGCCGCGTCATCGACCTCTACCCGCCATGCTGAAACTGTCAGCCAACCTCTCCATGCTGTTTCAGGAACTACCCTGCCAGGATCGCGTCGCCGCCGCCGCAGCAGCAGGCTTTGCCGCTGTCGAGATCCAGTTCCCCTACACCTGGGAGCGCGCCGCCCTGAAACAGGCTTTGTGCGATCACCAGCTGCCGCTGGCGCTGATCAATCTGCCGGCGGGTGATCTCATGCAGGGCGGCCCCGGCCTCGCCTGCGTGCCTGGATGCGACGATGAATTTACCGCCGCCTTGCGCACCGCCTGTCTGTGGGCGGAAGACTTGCAGGTCGCACAGGTCAATATTCTCGCTGGACGCCGTCTCGGCGAGGCTGCGGAAGCCGACCAGGAGCGTCTGCTCATCGCCCGCATCAAGCAGGCCTGCCGGCAACTGCAAGCCTTGGGGGTGGGCGTCTGTGTCGAAGCGATCAACAGCTTCGATATGCCGAACTTCTTCATCGACAGCCTGGAAAAACTGCAGCGCCTGCTCATCGCCGTCGATGAACCGAATCTGCGTATGCAGCTCGACGTCTACCACCTAGGCCGCATGGGCGAAGACATCGCGGCGGTCTTGCGCCGCCATATCGCGCACACCGGCCATATCCAGTTCGCCGACGTGCCCGGACGCGGCGCCCCGGGTAGCGGCAGCATCGATTGGAGTGCCTTCTTCAGCCTGATGCAGGAACTGCCTTATGAGGGTTACTGTGGCGCCGAATATCGCGTCACCGCCGCGAGCACCGTCGCAACGCTGAGCTGGATGCCGGCGCGCGTCTGAAGCGTCTGTCGACGGCAGTGGGCGCCACATGACATAATAAGTCGCCCATTTCGGGCCAGATGCGTCACCTTCTCTGGATCACCGACACTCGACCCATACGGAATCTTCATGAAAAAAATCATCGCCACATCGCTCGTCGCCGTCGTGCTCGCCAGCACCAGTGCCTGCGCCGTCAACCGCGCATTGAGCAAACCCGCCCCCAAAGATCTGCAAGTCCTGAAGCAGGGTGAAGAGCGCGACACGGTGCGCGCCGAACTCGGTTCCTATACGATTTCTGCCGACTCCCCCGCCTGTGATGTGCATTCTTTCATCGAAGGTTCGGGAGACTTCAAATATCTGCGCGCTATCACCTATTCGCTCCTCGATCTCGCCTCCCTGGGAATCATGGAGATCGTCACCAATCCGATTGAAGCCAGCATCGGCGACGCGAAGGTGCGACTGCGCGCCTGCTACAGCGATAAAAATCGCCTGCAGAGCGTCGACCAGCTGAAAAAGAGTGGCAGCGTTCCGCTCAAGCTCAGCCATCACCCCGCCCAGCCCGCTACCACCAAGGCGGTCTGAGGCGAGCCCCTAGCGCCCATCTACCAGACGATGGAAGTATCGGCGGTCGAGGTCTTGTCGAGACGCAAGGACTCCACCGCCGCCGCCATGAGATCGGCGGGCTGCTGCTGACTATGCGGCACCAGGGTCGCCACGCCGATATCGATATGCAGCAGGGTGTCGGCCTCGTCCTCGTGCAGGATGGACTGGGCAGCGATGCCCTCCTCGATACGCTCCTGCATCTTACGCGCACCAGCCGCCGGTGTATTCGGCAGCAGGAGCAGGAACTCATCGTCCTGACGTCGCGCGGCGAGATCGATCTGGCGCTTCATGACAGCGTCGAGAACGCGCGCCAGGGCTGCCAGGCAACGATCGCCGGCAGCGTAACCATAGCGCTCATTGAAACGCTGAAAATGGCGTATGTCGATGACCAGTAGAGATAAAGGCTCCTGCTCACGCCGCGCCCTCTCCCATTCCCGATCGAACAATTCATGAAAATAATGCTGATTGAGCAGGCCGGTCAGACGATCACGCCGCGCTTGACCGTCGAGATGCTGCGCCATGCGCGCCATCTGCTCGGCTTCCAGGGTGAGTAGGCGCGCCTGCAGAAAGATCTGCCGGTCACGGTATTCGAGCAGAGCACCGAGGACGACGCCAAAACCGCTGGCCATGACGAAAGACTGACCGAGTTGCAGCCAGGAGGGCAGATGCCCGAAGAGCAGGCCAGCGCCGAGCGCCGCCAGAGCCGCTGCTTGCACCAGAAAAAAAGCCGGCCAGACACGCTGCCGGCTGAAACCGTAGACGACCAGGACGACGAGGGTCACCAGATAGCCGGCCAGGTTGGCGAAATAGCTATCCTGCAAAAACCAGGTGGCCAGCAAAATCGCGAAAACACCGATGAAACTGGCGACGGCGCGCACGCTGACGAAGTAGCGCGACCAGGTCTCGAGCACGGCGCACAGGAGTACGGCACCGAGCGCTGACAGGATGACCCAGAAGCCGAGGGTCCAGACGATGAGATCGTGTACCAGTTCGAGCGCCGGCGTCAGTCGCCAGATGAAAAATCCCTGCACGGCGCCGATCAAGGTCGAGAACAGCATCAGCCATATGGCGGCACGGCGCAAAAGCAGACGTGACTCGCGGTCATGCTGGGCGATGAAAGCGCTCTCCAGCGGTTCCGGAAAACCCAGGCGCCCACCGCTTTGCATGAGATCGCGCACCTGCGCCTGCTCGCGCATCGCCTGATCATGCACCGTTAAATCGTGCAAAACTTCCGCCATAAGACTTTCCTCAACGCACCGCGTGAGTATGCCATCGCCAGGAGCGGCTGGCGATGGCCTCAGGACATTCTCGCCGCCAAGGCTTCCAGTGCCTCGGCCAGGGTGCGCACGGCGAGCACCTGCAGGCCGTCGATAGGCTGACGCGGGGCATTGGCCTGGGCGATGATGGCGGTGCGAAAACCATGCTTGCGCGCCTCCCGCAAACGCTCCTGACCGTTGGCTACCGGACGGATCTCGCCGGACAGACCGACTTCGCCGAAGACGACGAGGTCATGCGGCAGGGCCTGAGCACGCAAGGAGGAGACGATGGCGACGAGCACCGCCAGGTCGGAGCCCGTCTCCAGCACCTTGACGCCACCGACGACATTGACGAAGACGTCCTGGCCGACGGAGGCGACACCAGCGTGACGATGCAAGACCGCCAGAAGCATGCCGAGACGATTGCCGTCGAGCCCTACCGCCACCCGGCGCGGCGGGCCATAGGCCTGGTCGACGAGAGCCTGGACTTCCACCAGAAGAGGGCGCGAGCCTTCGCGCGTCACCATCACCAGGCTGCCGGGAATGGCAGCATCGAAGCGTGACAGAAAGATCGCCGAAGGATTGGCGATCTCGCGCAAGCCGCGATCGGTCATGGCGAAGACGCCGAGCTCGTTGACCGCACCGAAGCGATTCTTGATCGCCCGAATCATGCGATAGCGGGAATCGGCCTCGCCTTCGAAATAGAGTACGGCGTCGACCATGTGTTCGAGCACACGCGGCCCGGCGAGTGCGCCCTCCTTGGTGACGTGTCCGATCAGAAACAGGGCGGTTCCCGTCTGCTTGGCGAAGCGGGTGAGCATCGCCGCACTCTCGCGCACCTGCGCCACACCACCGGGTGCCGAGCTGATCTGCTCGGTGTAGAGGGTCTGGATAGAGTCGATGACCATGACCTTGGGCGCGCATTGTCGCGCCGTCGCCAGGATGTCCTCGACACGCACCTCGGCCATGACCTGCAGGGCATCGAGGGGCAGCTCGAGGCGATGCGCGCGCATCGCCACCTGCGCCAGCGATTCCTCGCCGGTGACGTAAAGCGCCGGCCCATGTTGCGCCAACGCGGTCATGCACTGCAGCAGCAGGGTCGACTTGCCGATGCCGGGATCACCGCCGATGAGGACGACTGATCCGGCCACCAGACCACCGCCGAGGACGCGATCGAGCTCGCCGATCGACGTCAGATAGCGCGGCTCCTGATGCACCTGCACCGCCGCCAGGGTCTGCACATGACCGACCTGGCCGCTATAGCCGCCCTGACGACCACCGGGTCGCGCCGGCGTCACCGCCGCCACTTCGCTGAGGCTGTTCCAGGCGCCGCAGTCGCCGCACTGCCCCGCCCATTGCCGGGTGATGGCGCCGCATTGCTGGCAGGTGTATTCGGCACGTCCTTTCGCCATGTGCGCTTACTCGTAGTGGCGCTGGGCGCGCTGGGTGAGGCGACACAGCAGCTCATAGGACAAGGTGCCGGCACAGGCTGCCACCGTATCGATGGCGACCTGCCCGCCCCAGAGTTCGACCTCGTCGCCGACGGCGACCTCATCCATGCCGACAGTGATGGCGAGCATGTCCATGGAGACGCGTCCGGCGAGCGCATAGCGGCGTCCGCGCAGGGCCACCGGTGCCGCCGTCGCCGTGCGCGGATAACCGTCGCCATAGCCGATGCCGACGATGGCGATGCGACCGTCATGCTGCGCCCGCCAGGTGGCGCCATAGCCGACCGTCTCACCGGCTCGCACGGACTGCACGGCGATGACGCGCGAGGTCAGGCGCATCACCGGCCGCAGGTCGAGTTCGTCGGCACGGCGTCCGAGCAGCGGGCTGGCGCCATAGAGCATGAGGCCCGGGCGCACCCAGTCGTCACCGGCGCCGGGACGCGACAGAATGAGGGCACTGTTGGCGCAGGAATGATGTTCGACGGCGACGGCGCGCCGACAATCGGCAAAGCGCTGCAAATGCACATCGGTCTGTGCATCAGCCTCATCGTCGGCACAGGCGAGATGGGTGAGCAGGCCGATCTCGGCGATACCGCCACGCTGGCGCAGGGCGGCAGCGACGGCAGCCACCTCCTGCGGTCGAAAGCCGAGACGGTTCATGCCAGTATTGACCTTGATCCATACCCGCTGCAGGGCCCCCGACCACTGCAACAGGGCTTGCAACTGCTGCCGGTGATGGACGATCAGATGCAGGTGCTGTCGCGCCACCTGATCGAGTTCCTCATGGCCGACCAATCCCTCGAGCAGAGTGATCGGCGTGCTGATGCCGGCAGCACGCAGGGCCAGAGCCTCGTCGAGATGAGCGACGCCGAGGGCATCGACTCCCGCCGCGGCGAGGATGCCGGCGATGGCGAGGGCGCCATGACCATAGGCATCAGCCTTGACCATGGCCAGAATCGGCGCCGCCGGCCGGCATTGGCGGACACGCTGCAGATTATGGCGCAAGGCGGCGCCATCGATGGTGACCCGGCTTTCCGACACGACGTCAATCCTGGTAGCGGTCGAGTTGCTGATAATCCGGTGCCAGATCCTCAAAGCGGCTGTAGATGCCGCGAAAGGCCAGGCGCACCGTGCCGATCGGACCATTTCTCTGTTTCACCAGGATGATCTCGGCCATGCCCTTGTCCGGTGACTCTTCGTTGTACACCTCGTCGCGATAGATGCACATGATGACGTCGGCGTCCTGCTCGATGGCGCCCGACTCACGCAGATCCGACATCACCGGGCGTTTGTTGGGGCGGCTTTCGACGCCGCGTGAAAGCTGCGACAAGGCGATGACCGGACAGCTCATCTCTTTCGCCAGGGCCTTGAGCGAACGCGAGATCTCGGAGATTTCATTGACGCGATTGTTGGTCATCTCCGGCACGCGCATGAGCTGCAGATAGTCGACCATGATGGCCCCGATCTGGCCACCGTTCTCACGCGCGACACGACGCGCACGCGCGCGCACTTCCGTCGGCGTCAGCGCTGGGGAATCGTCGATGAGCAGCTTGCGGGCATTGAGCAGATTGACTGCCGAGGTCAGGCGTGACCAATCCTCATCGTAGAGTTTGCCATTGCGCAGACGCGTCTGATCGATGCGTCCGATCGACGCCAGCATACGGGTGACGATCTGTTCGGCGGGCATTTCCATGGAAAAGACGAGAACCGGCAGCTCCTGGCGCAACAGGACATTCTCGACCAGGTTCATGGCGAAGGTCGTCTTGCCCATCGACGGACGCGCCGCGACGATGAGCAAGTCGCCGCGCTGCATGCCCGAGGTCGATTCGTCGAGGTCGGTGAAACCGGTGGTCACCCCGGTGATCGATTCTCCCGAATGAAAGAGATGATCGATCCGGCGTATGGTCTGTTTGAGCAGGGTCGCCAGCGGCTGTGGACCGGCGCCCTGTTCACGTTGTTCGGCGATGGCGAAGATGCGCGCCTCAGCGTCATCGAGCAATTCAGCGGAGTGACGTCCGCCCGGGCGATAGGCGCTGTCGGCGATCTCATGCGCCACCTTGGCCAGTTGCCGCAGCACCGAACGCTCGTGCACGATCTCGGCGTAAGCACTGAGATTGGCGGTCGAGGCCTGATTGGCGACCAGCTCGCCGAGATAGGCGACACCGACTTCGCTGAGATGGCCGACGCGTTGCAGCCAGTCGGCGACGGTGACGGCGTCACAGGCGAGACCGTCGGCGCTGAGCGCAGCGATGGCCTGGTAGATGTAGCGATGATCCTTACGATAAAAATCGTGCTCGTTGAGGATCTCCGAGACCTGCTCCCAGCTCTCGGAATAGATGAGCAGACCACCGAGCACCGCCTGTTCGGCCTCGATCGAGTGCGGCGGCTGCATCGGAGATATCTGGGCTTCGCTCATGCGCCATCCTCATCCTCAAAAAAAAGACACTGCCCCGGTCTGGAACAGTGTCTTGGGCACAGCTGTGACGGCTTACTCAGGAATGACGTTGATCTTGACCTGAGCCATCACGTCATGGTGCAGCTGCACGTCGACGACGTATTCCCCGACCAGCCGCAGAGGGCCATTGGGCAGGCGCACTTCCGCCTTTTCCACGGCCTCACCGGCACGGGTCAAGGCTTCGGCGATGTCGCGCGTACCGACCGAGCCGAAGAGCTTGCCTTCGTCGCCAGCCTTGGAGGCAACGTTGATCACCAGGCTCGCCAGACGCTCGGCGCGCGCCTGGGCGGCAGCGAGCAGTTCGGCGGCGGCGCGTTCGAGCTCGGCACGCCGCACTTCGAAGGCTTCGAGGTTGGCGGCGGTAGCCGGAATGGCCTTGCCTTGCGGGATGAGGAAATTACGGCCATAACCCGCGCGCACACTGACACGCGAACCGAGACCGCCCAGCTTCTTGATGTTTTCCAGCAGGATGACGTCCATCTTGAACCTTAGCTCCAGCGAATGATTCCCAGGGAATCTCAGTTGTGGTTGTCGGTGTAGGGCAGCAGCGCGAGCAGACGCGCCTGCTTGATCGCCAACGACAGCTGGCGCTGGTAGCGAGCCTTGGTACCGGTGATACGGCTAGGTACGATCTTGCCGTTTTCTGTCACGTACTGCTTGAGGGTTTCGAGATCCTTGTAATCGATGTACTTGGTGTTCTCGGCGGTAAAGCGGCAAAACTTGCGACGACGATAATAACGCGCCATGACTATTGCTCCTGATTCATTCGATGCACTGCGACGGCGTAGACAATCAGCTGCGGATCTCGGTGGCTCTGCTGGCCCAGGTAGCCCTGGATCTGCACTTCGTCGCCGATGGCCAAGGACTGGATCTGCTCGATCAGTGCCTCACCCACCCGCACACGCATGTTCAGACGCACCGCTTTCCACCCTTTTCCATCCCGCTGTCGTGATCGGTGTTCGATGCGCACATCGCAACGCCGCACGCCGGCCGGACTGCTTTGCACCTCATCGCGGGCCAACAGGCAACCGCTGATGCGTACAAGATTGTCTTCCACCCGTCCTTAATTCCCGTTCAGCCCTTACTCGACCGTCTCTTCAGTGGTCGCAGTTTCGGTATCGCCTTCACCGCGACCCTTGCGGCTACGTTTCTCTTCGGCGCTCTTGGCCAGAGGGGATTCCTCGGTGATGGCCTCGTCGCGACGGATGAAGAGATTGCGGATGACCGCGTCGTTGTAACGGAAGGCGTCTTCGAGCGAACGCAAAGTCGCCTGGTCGCACTCGATGTTCATGAGCACATAGTGCGCCTTGTGAATCTTGTTGATAGGATAAGCCAGTTGCCGGCGCCCCCAGTCCTCGAGGCGATGGATCTGGCCACCGGCTTCCTTGATCTGGGTGGTGTAGCGCTCGACCATGGCAGGAACCTGCTCGCTCTGGTCGGGGTGCACCAGGAATACCACTTCGTAATGACGCATCTTGAGATTGCTCCTCACGGTTTGAACAGTCAGCGCTGACGCGTTGACAAGGAGTTGGGACCGAGTCCCGCCCGGTAAAGGGCCGGTGATTGTACGAAAAAACCCTGCCCCTGGCAAGATGAGCGATGCTGCTCATCGGAAACCTGGATGTCAGACTTGAGCGGGTCGCATGGTCGAGTTAACATTTGTACACGATTCAAAAACAAGAAGAACGTCGGCTGGGCAGCGGAGGGCTGTACCTCATCGAGCCTAAGGGACGTCGTTGAACCCATCACAAGGAGGATGGATGATGGCAAAACTGAAACGGATATCACGCCGACCGGCCGTGTTCTGCTGCACGCTGCTCACCTTGAGCGCTGCCGCCATGGCCGACCCTGCGCCTGCGAGTACGCGCCCGCATCTCGAGAACTACGCCAGCTACAGTCAGTTTCTCGATGCCCTCAACGCCTGGCAGCGCCAGCAGGACGCTGCCAAAAAACCGAAATCGAGCGATGCCTCCAGTCAGACTGGGCAGCTCGCGGCCCAGCCGCCGGCGAGCAAAGCCGGTGAGCACGCCGCCCCTGGTGTCGCCGCAGCGACGCCGCCAAAAAGGAGCAAGGAGAGCCTCGAAAAGGCGGTGCAGGCGGCACGCCAGCATCCGGTCAACGCCGACGATGACGTGTCGCCGGACAACGACCCCGACTTGCAACCGACACCCGCACCCGCCCTCGCCAACACCGTCATCAGCGGTGCGCTGAGCGCGCCGGCGGCAGGGACCAATGTCGCCATCGGCGAGAACAAACTGCGCTCGAACGTCGATGTGCTGACCAATCTCAATGACATCAGCACCGCTGATCACGGTCAATCCTCGGTGCAGCCGCAGTCCTCGCCCGACATCTACTCGGTGCCGGTGCCGACGTCTTCCAGCGGCACGACCGCTTCCGTCGGCATGCAGATCCATACGGCGCCGACGGCGACGGTGATGTACACCAAATAGCGAACAGCGCCTGGGCTCAGTCGCTGCGCTGGCGCAAGGCTTCGAACAGGGTGACGCCCGCCGCCACCGAGACATTCAGGCTCTCGACGTGGCCGCGCATGGGGATGCGCACCAGGCGATCACAACGCTCACGCGTCAGACGACGCAGCCCGTCGCCCTCGGCGCCGAGCACGAGGCCGAGGCTGCCGCGCAGATCACAGGCATAAAGATCCCCCGCCTCCGCCTCGGCGGCCAGGCCGACGAGAAAGACACCGCGTTCAGCCAGCGCGCTCATGCAGCGGGCGAGGTTGGTGACCTGAATAAAGGGAAGGATCTCGGCAGCCCCCACCGCCACCTTGCGCGCCACCGCACTCAGACCGGCAGCGCGGTCGCGCGGCGCGATCACCGCGTGCACGCCGGCGGCATCGGCGCTGCGCAGGCAGGCACCGAGATTGTGCGGATCGGTGACGCCATCGAGCAGAAGAAGAAAAGGCGGCACGGTGAGCGCATCGAGAAGAGCGTTGAGGTCATGCTCGTCCGCCGCCGGCAGTTCGCGCATACGCGCCGCCACGCCCTGATGCTGGGTGCTCTCGCACAGCTTGTCGAGCTGCTCGCGCTGCCGCTGGTGTACGGCCAAGCCGAGGATCGATGCCGTCGCCAGCAGCTTTTGCGCGCGCTCATCGCGACGCTCGGCGAGCACGAAGAGTTCGAGCACCTGTTGCGGATGGCGATCGAGCAGGGCCTGCAGGGTATGCCAACCAAAGACGATACGACTCGCCATGCTTAGCTCCGCCGCCGCGCCGCACTGCGCTGCTGGCGCGAGCGTGCCTGGCTGAGCAGATGAAAGTCGATTTTGCGCTGATCGAGATCGACGCCGGCGACACGCACCTGCACCGCATCGCCGAGGGCATAGCCGAGGCCGCTGCTCTGGCCACGCAGGCTCTGCGACGGCGCGTCATAGACATAGTAGTCGGAGCCGAGATGGCTGATGTGCACCAGGCCTTCGACGAAGACGTCGCTGAGCTCGACAAAGATGCCAAAAGCGGTGACGGCACTGATGATGCCGGCGTAGTCCTCGCCGATGTGTGCGCTCATATACTCGCACTTCAGCCAGGCCATGACGTCGCGGGTCGCCTCGTCGGCGCGTCTTTCGGTCATCGAGCAATGTTCGCCGAGCGCTGGCAGTTGCGCCGACAAGGCGGTCAAAGTCGCCGTATCCGACTCGGCGTGGGCGCGCAGGGCGCGATGCAGGAGGAGGTCGGGGTAGCGCCGGATCGGTGAGGTGAAGTGGGCGTAGGCGCCGTAGTGCAGGCCGAAATGACCGAGGTTCTCGGGACCATAGAAAGCCTGCGACAAGGAGCGCAGCAACATCGTCTCGATGACCTGGCGATCCGGACGTTCCTGGATCTTGGCGAGCAGGGCATGAAAGTCCTTGGGTTGCGGATGGGCGATCGCCGGCAAAGCCAGGCCTAAGGGCGCGAGAAAGGCGCGCAAGCGCGTCAGCTTCTCATCACGCGGTCCCTGGTGATTGCGATAGAGCACCGGCAGGCGCTGCTTCAGCGCCCAGGCGGCGGCACAGACGTTGGCCGCCAGCATGCACTCCTCGATGAGCTTGTGCGCATCGTGGCGTTGCACCGGCAGGATGCGCTCGATCTTGCGTTCCGCGGAGAACAGGATACGTGTCTCCGGCGCATCGAAGTCGAGGGCGCCGCGCTGCTCGCGCGCCGCGCGCAGGACACCATAGAGTTCATGGGCAGTGCGCAAGGCCGGCACGAGGTCTTTCCAGCGCTCGCGGAAGGGCGCCGCATCGGGACTGTCCGGGGCGGTGAGCAGAGCCTCGACCTGGCGATAGGTGAGGCGGGCGCGCGAATGCATGACCGCCGGATAGAACTTGTAGGCGGAGATGCGGCCGGCACGCGAGATATTCATGTCGCAGACCATGCACAGGCGATCGACTTGCGGCTTCAGCGAGCATAGGCCATTGGAGAGGATCTCCGGCAACATCGGCACGACATGGCCGGGAAAATAGACCGAGGTGCCGCGCCGCTGCGCTTCATCGTCGAGAGCGGATCCCGGGCGCACATAGTGCGACACGTCGGCGATGGCGACGACGAGGCGGTAGCCAGCCCCGAAGCGCCGCTTGCTGACATAGATGGCGTCGTCGAAGTCCTTGGCATCTTCGCCGTCGATGGTGACCAGGGCGAGATCGCGCAGGTCGACGCGACCGGCCGCATCACGCGCGTCGATCTCCTCATGCCAGCGCGCCACCTCCTTCTCCACCGCCGCCGGCCAGACGTGGGGAATATCGAAACTGCGCAGGGCGATGTCGATCTCCATGCCTGGCGCCATATAGTCGCCGAGGACACTGGTGATGACACCGAGAGGCGGTTCGCGATGCGAGGGCTGACGGACGATGTCGACCTCGACAAACTGGCCGTGCTGAGCGCCACGCGTGTCGCCTTCGATGCTGACCTCGTGGCAGAGGCGGCGATGATCGGGGACGACGAAACCGCGACCCTCCTCTTCATAGTAGCGACCGACCAGGTGCTGCGTATGGCGTTCGATGACGCGCAGGATGATCGCCTCGCTCCGTCCCTTGTGGTCATACCCGCCTTCACGCACTTCGACGCGATCACCATCGAAGACCTGACGCATCTCACGCGAGACGAGCAGCATGTCCTCGCCGCCGGCATCGAGGATGAGAAAGCCGAAACCGTCGGGATGCGCCCGCACCGTGCCAAGCTTGCGCTCCGTCTCCGCCAGGGGTGTATAGGCGCCGCGGCGGTTGCACAGTAGCTGACCGTCACGGACCATGGCGATGAGGCGACGGCGCAAAGCCTCGATCGACTCAGCGTCGTCATGCAGACCGAAGTGATGGCCGACCTGTTCATGCGTCAGACCGCGTGGCGCCTGCGCCAAGGTCTCCAGAATCAGCTCACGGCTCGGCACCGGCCGCTCGTATTTGGCCGATTCACGCTCGGCGTGCGGATCATGCCAGGATGGACTGCGCTTGCTCATGGAGGTCTCACAAAATTTCATCCATGGTACTCGAGAACGCTTGACAAGCCTACCTCTGATTTGCAGAATAGGCGCCCTACCGCCGAGGTGGTGAAATTGGTAGACACGCTAGTTTCAGGTACTAGTGGAGCAATCCGTGGAGGTTCAAGTCCTCTCCTCGGCACCATATGATGAGATCGACCCATCGATGCGGGAAATTTCTCGCGCCAACATCGATGGGTTTTTCTTTGCCAGTCAGGCCAGCGTCTTCACCCTTCCCTGTCCCGTCATGACGTCCATACCCTGGCGCCAGTGGCGCACAACAAACAGCCCACACGTCGACCTTCACCCATCAGACCACCCAATTCTCAACCTGCAATCCATCCACTCGCACAAACTCACGTTCGTTGTCGGTCACCAGTATCCATCCTGCCGCTCGCGCATGCGCGGCCAGCCAGAGGTCGTTATTACCGATCATCTCGCCACGCCGTTGCAAATCTGCGCGGATCCGGCCGTAATGTTCGCCCACGACCGCCGTCAACGGTGCGATGTGCAGCGCCGCCACCGAAGCGCAACTCACCGAGCGTCACCACGGACATGAGCAGTTCATCCACGGTATGTCGGGCCAACCGTTCGCGTACTGCACTTGGCGCGACCACCACGACACTGCATGCAGAGTCCCAGAAAGCCCGCCCTCGCCTCTTCCTGTACGGGGGCCTTGTCTGGCCTCGACATTGATGCGCCAAGATGGGCAAAAAAGCTTGTGAGCGCACAACGGACCCAGAAAGCCCTTCATAATGAGGGCCAAGGCAGTCAAGCAAGCAAGCACAGGAATCACAACATGAGCATCGTCAAATCCGTCCAGATCGGCACCATCGCCAACAACCTATCGAAGCAGATCGCCGGCAGCGATGACGTCACTCTTGGCCGCACCGTGGCAGCGACGGGAACTGGAGCCGCCCTAGGGGCCGCCGCCAGCGGCGCCATCACGGTTAGCGCAGCTGCCTTGGGTATCGCGAGCGCCCCGGTGGCCATACCGCTGGCGCTGACAGGGGCCGTCTTTGCCGGCATCGCCAGCCTCTTCGATTAAAGATAATTTACCCTGCCCGGGAAGATCTGCGGGGCGCGTACAGTTGTCCTGTCGCAGGGACTCCGCCAAGACGCCCGCAGTACGCTACCCGGCAGAAGACTTCCATAGTAATAGAGGCCATAGGTAGGCAAGTCCAATGATCGACATCATCGCAAAGCTCATGTCTTGGCAGGTCACAGGCATCATGGTGCTCATGGTGCTGATGTGGCTAGGGACTATACTGCCCTCCGCGCTGGGGATCATCATCACGATTCTGGCTTTGATGATGATCGCGAGTTGATTTTTAGAACAACGACTCTGCAGAATGGAAAGATCGCACCATGGATCGGATGACGCTACACGTTGACTACCAAGAAAATCACCATAGTCCTTTTGTTGATCCCTACAACTATCTGCACCAACTCTTAGACATCATGGTCGCAAAAGGCTGTGGGCGAGGCGATGATCGCCCCCATAAGAAGTGGTGATGCCGCCGGTCATGCCCCCCCCCCCCGGACAACGCGAGAGTGACTCATGAAAACCCGTACAGTGCAGATAAAATTTTCAACGCCCGCCTTTCTCGGCAATGCGGAACAATCCGGTCAATGGCGTACGCCGCCGTTCAAAGCACAACTACGGCAATGGTGGCGCATGGTCTATTTCTCACACCATAGCAGCAAATTCAGCATCGACAAAATGCGCCAAGAAGAAGGGCGTCTCTTCGGCCATGCCGGTCAGGACGATGGCAACGATAGTACGAGAAGCCTGGTGCGCATACGCCTGCAAGACTGGAGTACCGGCAAAATGGCTTCTTGGGAGTCATTGCCCCCGGTTCAACACCCGGAAGTAGGCCGACCAATGCCCGCCGATATTTATCTAGGCTACGGCCCCATTGATATAAGAACAAGAAAGCTCAAGAAGAATGCCGCCATTCAGGCTGACGAGGTCAATACCCTGACGATTGCGGCACCGGATGATGACCTACCCTGGCTTGAGCAGAGTTTGTGGCTGATGGATCGTTACGGCACCCTCGGCGGACGCTCGCGCAATGGCTGGGGCAGTTATTCCCTGACCGGTATAGACGTCGCCAGTGCGCCTCAGCCTCTACAGCTATGGACCGATGCCCTGCATCAGGATTGGCCACATGCGATCGGCAAGGATAGCGCCGGTGCCTTGATCTGGAAAACAGCGGAACACAACAACTGGCAGTCGCTGATGCAGCAGCTGGCATCCTTGAAAATCACTCTGCGCACGCAATTCAAGTTCAGAGCCGGGAAAACACAAGATCCTGAAGAACGACACTGGTTAGCTTATCCGGTCACCAATCATGGTGTCACGAATTGGGGCGGAAGTGCTCGTCTGCCCAACAGCCTACGCTTCAAAATACGCGCTTTGCCGAATGGCAAGCTGGTCGGCATCATTTTTCATGTGCCGCACTTACCTCCGCAGGAATTTCACCCCAAGGTGGGGATCATCACGGGGGTCTGGCAGAAAGTCCACGCATATCTTGATGACCCTAGCCTATTCAACTTTAAGCTGACGAGAGCGCCGGAGTAGATGATGAACGATGAGCAACTCTGGAAGACCAAGCTGGCCGCACGCTTGCATGATCCCGCTGAAAAATCGCTGGTTTTATTGCGCGATCCCGCAGGACATGAAAATGGCACATCCAAGTCGCTGATGCGCCTACTCGGCCTTAGCGAGGTGAGCGCCGAGGAGCTGAACGAAAGCGATCCCGACAATACCGATGTATTAGCCCACGTAATCTTCAAAGACGGTTTGCCGCTCGATATGTACCAGACGATCCGCCGCGCCGACTGGTGGGCGGCAGCGGCCGACCGCCCGCAGTGGCCGATGGCGCGCATCACCCACACCACCCCTAAAGGCGAGCAAAAGACCTTCGCCGTCGCCGAATGGGCGCGGGTGCGCTGGACCCAGGAGCCGGTACTGGTCCATCCACTGACCGGTGCCCAGATCAACCTGCACAGTCTCAACGACACTGACATCGGCGACATCAAAAACCGCAGTTTCAAGCATTTCTCCAACATCCTGGAAAAACTCGATGGCCAAGATGCGAGCGCTCATGACCTGCGCAAAATCTTGCTCGCCTTCTGGCGCTTTGGCCCTGAACTTGGTGAGGAAGACGACAACGGCGCTCTGGCTCAGCTCTGGCCGCTGCTGCCCGCCGATACGCGGGTGCCCGATCACTCCATCTGGGATCACCTGGATTTGACTTCGGCCTTCGCTGGCGCTTTTGCTGCCGATCGCCAAGGTGAGGCGGCCTTGCTCGCCCTGTCCATCGGGCCGGTGCAAGGTTTTATCGCCGCGGCCCGTTCAGCCTCAGATCTTTGGGCGGGCTCGCACCTGCTGTCGCGTCTCGCCTGGGAAGCCATGCGCCCGATCTGCGAGCAACTGGGACCGGATGCCATTCTTTTCCCGCGTCTGCGCGGCATTCCCCAAGTCGATGTTTGGCTGCGCGACGAGATGGGGCTGCCCGAAGATCTGTTTTCCCGATGCAGCTGGAACACGGGCAACACCGACGCCAACCCGCTCTTCTCTGCCGCGCTGCCCAATCGCTTGGTCGCCGTGGTCCCCGCCAGCCAAGCCGGCGCCATCGCCGAGCAGATCACTCAGTCGGTGCGCAGCTGGCTGCGACAACTGGGCCAAACCGTCGTCGAGCGTCTGCTACAGACCGCAGGTCTTGCCACCGACACTCGCACTCCTTACGAGCAGATGGAGCAGCAAATCGCCGGGTTTCCCGAGGTACACTGGGCAGCGGTGCCGTTCTCTCTCATCGCCCCACGCAACCAAGCTCGGCAGACCGACCTCGACGTCTCCAGTCTGCTCGGGGCCATGGCACCGTTCTTTGGTGTCGAGCCGGGCAAGCCTTGCGGCTTTCTTGATACGCCAGCCTGGAAGGCTTTGGGGAAAGAGCTGGACTGGGGCGATAACACCGCGTTCTTTGCGCCCAATCCGGGAGTGCTCTACCCGGCGGTCTTTGATCTCGCCGAGCGCGTGGCAGCAGCCGCCAAAGCCACCCGCAGTTTCGATCAGAGCGAACAGACTGGCTGGCGTTGCGCCCTCACCGGCGAAGCGGAGTGGCTGACCACCGATCGCGCACAGCTGGCCAAATCCTACCGCCAGCAGACCGATACCCTGTGGGCGCGCATCGCCCAAGCAAAACCATCCTGGGCGAAGAAAGGAGAACATCTTTCTGCTTTACCCGCCATCAAGCGTTTGTGGCCGACGATTTTTGCCGAGGCCGCCGGCCAGGCCGTGATGCGGGGGAAGACGAATCCACAGAAATCCATCGACCGCTTTGTCGTCTCCACCCATACCATGGCGCTGGCGCATCAGTTGGATCTTTGGCTAGAGAAAGGTGGGCTCACGCCCGGCGGTTTTGTCGAGGCTACCGCCCATACCGAGAGCGTCGCCCTGCCGCGCCGTCTGATGCGCCGTCATGCCCAAAACCCGGCACTGGCCGACGCCAAACGCATCCCCAGTCTGCTGGAGGCCGCGCGCGAACAAGCCGATGACGACAGCTTGGCGTTCAAAGACGCAGAGCGCCTGGTGCGACAAGCTTTGACGATCGACGATGGCGCGCAGACCGGACGCCAAGGGTCCAGCATCCGACTTGAAACCTATTACGCCCTCCTGATGATGGATGGCGACAAGATGGGTGCTATCCTCTCCGGCGATGAAAAGACCCATTGCTCCATCTCTTACCGTGCCAGCTTTCATCCCAAGGTGGGAAAGGGCTTTGATGAGCGTGCCGCCAAGCAGGCGCTGATTAAGCACTACGGTGAACAAAAACGCGCCATCTCGCCGAACCGCCATTTGGCCATATCCGGCGCACTCAATGATTTTTCACAGATCGTCGTGCGCCATATCGTCGAAGAGGAGCATCTTGGGCGCGTGATCTACGCTGGTGGCGACGATGTACTGGCCATGCTGCCCGTCGCCGACATGCTCCCTGCCATGCAGCGCCTCCGCCACGCCTATTCCGGCACCCTGCCCGAAGATGCCGACCTGGACTGGGGAAAAGTCAGAGCGGAGCGCAAGACGCTGCATTGCAAAAACGGCTTTGCCATGCTCAATGGACGCCTGATGCGCATGATGGGAGAATACGCCACCGCCTCCACGGGCGCGGTGATAGCGCACCATCAAGCTCCTCTCTCCGCCGTGCTGCGTGAACTGCGCGCAGCGGAAAAACGGGCCAAAACCGAAGGCGGACGCGATGCTTTTTCGATCACGATCATCAAGCGCTCCGGTGGTGCCTTATATCTGACCGCGGCGTGGGGTGAGCCACTGCAATTGCTCGCTGACCTGCGCAACTTCCTCGCCCATCAAGACACTTCGCGCCGTGCCGTATACCACACACTGGAATGGCTCAAGGATCTGCCGTCGCCAGGTGGCGCACCGGAGATGCTGGAAAGCCTGCTCGCGTATCAGCTGAACCGTCAAGCGCATGGATCGGCACGCGATCAAGCCCAAAGCCTGGCGAAAAAGCTTGCTGCCCTTGCCGCCCAGCAGGAACGTGATGGCCTGAAATGGCTGGAAAACTTCCTGACTGTGGCCGAATTTCTCGCCCGCGAAACCCGTGCCGGAGGTGACGTATGACTGCCGTCGAAGCCCGTTTCATCGAACCCCTGGATGTCATGATCCTGCGCGGCAATAAACTGTTCGGCGAGCCCGGCTCTTATGGAGAGGCATTGATTCCTCCCTGGCCTTCCGTCATCGCCGGTGCAATTCGCTCACGTATGCTGGTGGATGACCATGTCGATATGGCGGCCTTTGCGCAGGGGCATGTCGATCACCCCAGCTTAGGCAGCCCGACCAATCCCGGGAGCTTTACACTCTGCGGTTTTTACCTGGCGCGGCGTCTCGCCGATGGGCGTACCGAACTGCTGGTGGCGCCGCCAGCGGATATCGCCATCGTCGAAGATGAGGCGGGCCGGCCTCGTGTCCAACGTGCCCAACCCCGAGCACTTGCAACTGGACTCAGCAGTTCCGCGCCCTTGCCCCGGCATCCGGTCTTGGCCGAAACGCAACGCGCCAAACCCGCTGGCGGTTACTGGCTGAGCGAGCCCGGCTGGAAGCGTTATCTGCAAGGTGGCGTGCCCACGGCACAGGAGCTGGTCAAATCGAGTGAGCTTTGGCGTATCGACGAGCGGGTTGGTGTCGGCCTTTCCAGCGAGCATCGTCGCGCCGAGGATGGTCAACTGTTCTCACTGCAAGCGATTGCACTGCGCCCGGGTATCGGTTTTCTTGCCACCATCAGCGGCGCGATGCCGCCCCAGAAGGGGCTGCTGCGTCTCGGTGGCGATGGGCGTGGCGCCGCGATCCGCGTCATTACGCACACGCACCCGCAGGCCGACTTCGCCGCCATCTGCAAGGCAGGATGCTGTCGCATGATCCTGACGACACCCGGTCTGTTCGCACAAGGCTGGCTGCCGCATGGCATCCGCCGCGAAGGTGATGACTATCGCTTCGATTTGGAGGGCGTCCGCGGACGACTGGTCTGCGCCGCCCTACCGCGATCCGAAATCATTTCCGGCTGGGATCTGGCGAGCAAAAGTCCCAGCAAAGGCGCTCCCAAACCCGCTCATCGTGCCGCACCGACCGGCAGCGTCTACTGGTTGGAGGATCTTGAGGCCACCCCGCAGGCCCTTGAAAAGCTTGTCAAGCGCGGTTTGTGGTCGGATACCTGCGAAAATCCTGCCCGCCGGGCGGAAGGATTTAATCGTTTTGCCATTGCTGTTTATTGATCAGGAGTCCCAGCATGTTTGAACAAAAAGCCGCAGTTTTCCTCTACGCCACCAGCCCTGTGCACATGGGGGCCGGACAGGCCGTTGGCGTCATCGACAATCCCATTCAACGCGAGCGCCACACCCGTCACCCCTGTTTTGCCGGATCTGGCATCAAGGGTGCCCTGCGCCATAGCTGGCAAGCCCTGGGCGGACAGGTCGACTTCATCCATCGTATCCTCGGACCGGAAGCAGCTTCGGGTGAATTACATGCCGGTGCGGTCAGCTTGGGTGATGCGCAAACCCTCGCCCTGCCTGTTCGCTCCTTACGCGGCGGCTTCGTCTACGCGACCTGTCCACAGGCGCTCGCAAGAGCACAGCGACTGCTGAGCCTCATTGGGGTGACCGTTTCCTGGCCCACCATAGCGGTCAATGACGGCTACTGCCTCGTCAGCAACGCTAAACTATTGAAGGACGACAAACTGCATCTGGAGGCCTTTGAATACATCGCCAAGCTTTCATCAGACCTGCCCGTGGTGGCCGCCGACCTGGCCGACAAAGCCCTGCCCAGTGACGATGCTTACAGCTTTTTTGCCGAAAAGCTGAAAAATGATCTGATCGTCCTGTCCGACACCGACTTCGCCTACTTTGCCGAAAATGCCATGCTGGTCGAGACGCATGTGCGTATCGACCCAGTGACGGGGAGCGCCAGCGATGGGGGGCTCTTCTACACCGAAAACCTGCCACCAGAGTCGATACTCATTGCGCCGTTGATGACTAGCAAGAGCCGCAGTGGCAAAGATGACTTGGACGCCGTCGCGATCATGCAAAAAATCAAGACTCTCATCGATGGCAAGCTTTTGCAGATGGGCGGCGATGCCACCACCGGACGCGGTCTCGTCATCGCCAAAGTCATGGAGGGCAACTAAATGGCTACCCCGGGAAAAACCACCCTGGAACAGCAGCGCGCAGCGGATGCCTGGCAGCGATGCCAAAACTACGGGAAAGAGGAGGTCAATGCCGCCAAGGGCTTGCCGGCTCTGATCATGAACAGCGGTCTCATACAGGTACTGGCATTCTGTCATGAAAAAGGCAAAGCCAATGCCAAAGTTGCCCAGGATCTGCAGGACTGGCTCGCTCAACGATTTATAAAAGTCCTCCCAAAAGCAGACTTTGAGACACTGATGGCGAATTTAATGAATGCCACGCCTGCCGACTACCAGGCCATCACCTCAGAAGCCTTCGCCTGGCTGCGCTGGATGCGGCAAATGGCGGCGGCGCGCATCCGCGATTAAGAAGTTAAGGAGTTTTTATGTCAATTGCCGCTATCCCCAAATATCTTGGCGATGACTTTACGAGCGCCTCGCCGGGCATGCGTTTTGGGATGTACTTAAGACTTTGGAATCCTAACAATACCTGGACGCGCGAGAAAACCTCCGCATTTGACCACGTCAAGACCTTGACCGATGGCGACCAGCAGATCATGAAAAACCTGCTGAAGCGTCAGATAAGTTCTTTTGATGGATTCCAACCGGCGATTGCCTCGCTCCGCCTTGCCGCGCAAGCCACCGCCCCCTTCACCACCGGGCTCGGCAATGCACATCCCCTGGAAAACGGCTTTGCCTTTCTCAACCCCTATGGCCTACCCTATCTACCCGGCAGTGGCATCAAAGGCGTGCTGCGGCAAGCAGCGCGCGAACTGGCGAGCGGCGATTGGGGGGATACGCACGGCTGGTCTGCGGCAGACGTCTATCCGCTGTTCATAACGGGCAAAAGTGGGCAACGCGAACAAGTCAAGGATACAAATAAGCAGCCGGTGATGCTTTCTTTACTGGATCTACTGTTCGGACGCGAATCCAAGGACGGCGAAACTACGCACCTGCGCGGAGCACTGTCATTCTGGGATGTCATTCCACAGATCCCCGGCAAAGAACTCATGGTCGAGGTCATGACTCCGCATCAAGGCCAGTATTATCAAGGCAAGACCAACCCGCATGATTCTGGCCAGCCCACTCCCATCCAGTTTCTTACCTTGCCACCGAAATCAATTTTTACCTTTCACGTCGTCTGCGACACCGCCCATCTCATGCAGCACGCACCTGAACTCGCTGCGTATGAAGCGTGGCAAACCCTGCTGATAAAGGCCTTTGAGCATGCCTTTGACTGGCTCGGCTTTGGCGCCAAGACCGCGATTGGGTACGGGGCTATGCAGCGTGACAAAAGCCAGGAAGCCAAGTTGCAGCAAGCCGGCCTGGCCATCGCCAAGCAACGCGAAGAAGAAAAACGCTTGGCCAATCTATCGCCTGAGGAATTGGATCGGGATCGAGAGCGTCAAATCATCGAGGCTTTTCGGCAAAAATTTGAGACCGCGAATAAATCCAGCTATCAACCCGGCGGAAACTTTGACAATGATCGTCAAAAATTTATCCAGGAAGCACTGCAGTGGAACGATGCCCATAGCCGTCATGCGGCCGCTGCCCTCATCGAAAAAACCATGACCAAATCCTGGGGCATGCCGGGCAAAGCAGAAAGGAAAAAGAAGATTCAAGATGCCATACAGGCACTGCAGGGAAATCTTGTTTAAATCATCATGCCAGGCTCGCAACAGGAACCTGGCCACCTATCGTAGCAAGGCGACCAGGTTCCAATTAGTCGTAGTAGTAGCTAGTCGTAGACCGTAGCTGTTTACTGCCATCAATATCGGTGATAGATGATGATTTATTTGCTGAACACTCCCATCCTCACCGCCTATGGACTGTGGCGCTATGAAGGCCCAATCAGCCTCGATACCGCGCGCCGCCTGCTGCTAGGACAAGAGGTCACTTCAGCGATTGGGCATGCCGCCACAGCGCAGCACCTCGAACGCCTGCTGCAGCGCCCCATCCCGATCAACCGCATCGCCGTTCGACTACAAGCTGGCGACCACGCTCTGGTGTTGCGCTTGACTGAACGTCTACCCGAAGGTAAGGTACTTGAGATTGAGGAACTTTCATCTCTTCAGCAAGAACTTGGTTGGCTAACCTGCATATCGACAGGTTGATGCCTGCGCAAATGAAAAGCACCAATCACAAAAGCATGGCCATGCGCGCTGCCTGTTTTTCAGGAGACCAGAAAAAACGCTCTATTTCACTGAATTTTTACGGCAACAACCATTTATTTTGATTGGAACCATGACCTCATGCATAAAATACTCATCACTATACTCGGCAAAGGCCGCGGTAACGCTAAAGTTGGCTATGATCCAACGACTTACGTGCTTGAAGGTAAGACTGAGCTAGCAACCCCTTATATCGGCTTGGCGCTCGCAGAACACCTCAAGCCCGACACGCTGATTCTTCTTGGCACGGCGGGCAGCATGTGGGATGTCTTCAGTGATAAGCACGTTGAACACCTTAAGGATCAAGAAAATCTGCGCCTAGAACTCATGAGTGCGCGGGAGGAAAACCGTGTCACCCAGGATCTGCTCGATCAGATCACGCCGTTCTTGCAACGATCCTTGCCTTATAAAAAAATCATATTGCGCATCATCCCCTCGGGAAGCGATGATGAAGAGCAAATTGGTATTCTGCAGACCATCGCCCATACCCTGGACCTGGACACACAAAGAACTGATCTGCATATCGATGTCACCCATGGCTTCCGCCATCTTGCCATTATTGGCTTCCTTTCTGCGGCTTTGCTTGAAGATCTGCGCCCCCAATTAAAGATCGCCGCACTTTGGTATGGCGCTCTGGAAATGAGTCAGAACAATCGCACCCAAGTGATTCGTCTCGATGGACTGAACACCGTACGACAGTGGATCAGCGCCCTCGATCGTTTCAGCGCCAGTGGCGACTATGGGGTATTCGAATCTTTGCTCATCGCTGACGGCCTGGACCAAGACATAGCTCATTGCCTCAGTGAAGCAGCCTACTATCAGAATACTAACCAGATCGCCAATGCCGCACGCAGCCTACAAACAGTATCGAGCGCCCTTACGCATCCACTGCAAGGCGCCAGCAGCCTGTTTCAGGCGCAGCTGAAAAAACACCTGAACTGGATTAATTCTGACAAACTCTCGCATCGACAGTACAGGCTCGCTGAAAGCGCACTCAAGCGCCGAGACTACCTACGCACCTGTATCCTCGGCCTGGAAGCGCTCATCACTCATTACTGCCTTGAGACCGAGCGCGACGCCAACAACCCGAAGCTGCGAGAAGAGGCCTGTGAGGAAATCAAAAATACGGAAAACGAACTTTCGAAACGGAATTGGCCGAAAGACGACTACATAACTCTCAACACACTGCGTAACAGCATGGCGCATGGATCGAAACCCCGTTACAAGAAGGCCGAAAAAATCCTTACCAATAGAAAAATGCTGGCCGATGGCCTAAAAAATATTTTAGAGAACATCAAGCCTTATCTTGAGCTGCAATAAATAGTCGGCCCTGAAAAATTCGCTTTCCACGCGCACAATATACCCCTGGGGGTTCGCCGTGATCGAGCTGTGCTGCTACACGACACGGCTGATGAATTCACCGGCCTGCACCAGGTTGCTGCACCCTCGCTGTAGCAATAACATCCAGGCGCAAAAAAACCTGATCACCCTCAGCAGGAACCTTAGGTTGTAGCCCGCCGCACACAGCACCGCATGGATGGCATCGCCCATGGCACCCTTCAACCAGCACCGTCGCATCCGACAATCCTCCTTGAGGTGCCCGATGACCGGTTCAACGGCAGAGCGTCGCTTCATCATCTGTCGTTGTCGTGGTGTCATGCTGCGCAGCTTGCCAGGATGCAGTATCTC
>JAKBFV010000030.1 GCA_021833365.1 Pseudomonadota bacterium
CAACTCACTTTCGCGAGTTGATGGGGCGACGCTTTTCCGAGTGGCATGATGTGTGTGGACACAATGTTGCTTGAGTTGGTGGACAATGGACTTTTGCGACCTGAAAAAATTAACGTGACAGTACCGTCAGGATGAACACCTGCCAGGGCTCAAGATGAATCGGTTCCCCAGCCAGCGGTCCCTTTACATGCGGTAGGTGCTCGATGAAGGCGCAGAGGTTGTCGGCTGGGTAGAAGCTGCGACCACTGCGATCCGTGAGCTTGGGATTGAACAGATAGGGGCTGCCCTTGCCTTTGAACCGTGCCAGATCGCTCAGTTGCCGCTGACAGGCATTTCGTACCCAACGGCAAGCTGTAGCATCACCAGCAACTATAGACTCAGCATATTTTTTGGCGCTGAATGTATGGGCAGATTCAATCATTTGGCATCATGTTACCAAGGAGTGAGTTCGTGACATCAAATCGTCATAATCTAACTAGATATATCCCTGAAAAAGTAAAGCGTTATGTTCGCCAGAGAGATGGCTTTGGTTGTATAGTCTGCGGAAATGCCATTTATCAATACGATCATCTTGGGACGGAATTTAAAGATTCTGAACGGCATGATCCAAATAAAATTGTATTGTTATGTGGTGGCTGTCACGACCAAAAAACTCGCGGATTTTTGTCAACAGATACGATTTTAATGCGAGCAAAATCGCCAGTATGCAAGCAAAATAACTTCTCGTGGGGAGTATTGGATATTGGCAATACTCACCCAGAAGTAGTTCTAGGAGGTCTGACAGCCATAAATGTTAAATCATTGTTGACCATTGATGGGGAAGATGTATTTTCTATTAAGCCGCCGTCAAGAAAGCATGGGCCATTTTTAGTTAATGCATCCCTGTTCGATAGGGGTGGAAGGCAAACTTTAAAAATTGTTGATAATGAATTGCAAATTTCCACATCTAGTTGGGATGTTGAGGTTTCAGGGGGGCGATTTAAATTCAGGAGCAACCTTCGAGAATTTATTTTAGTAATTCGCATAGAGCCTCACCATCGATTGATCATAGAGCGACTCGATATGATTTATAAAAACTCTTCCATTCAGTGTACAGAAGGCGGGCATACGGTGATAAAGAGCGAGAATGGCACTACTTTAACAGCTCGCGGCGGCAAAATAAGTGGGTTTGATATTGCAATAAATATTGAAGGTGATTGTATGGGGTTGGGTGTAATGTCCAGAACGCATAACCCGGGTGCATTACCATGTGGGCGTCTAGGTAATTCACTTAATTTGGCGCCGCGCGGTGAGGGGCAAATCAAACAAGGTCGTAATAGTATGTGTCTCTGTGGTAGTGGGAGAAAATTCAAATATTGCCATGGACAACAACCATAATAGTTTGGGGAAACAATAGCTAGCTGAGTATTAATGTCCTATATTCACCCTGCGATATCACTCCATGGGTCATGCTGATTGATTTGCGATGAAGACACTGCTACGCGAGTCCTGGCGGCAGGAGTAAACCCCATCTCCGCTTCATAGCCCAGAGCCTGCTGAAAGGCAGGGGATACCCGTGGCAGGAGCGCAAAAACGAGCTGAAATCTGTTTTTTAGGGCTGATGCGGCGTGCGATAAGAGATTTTGCCTGTTTTATGAGCAAGTAGCCGAAGGCATGCGTGTGATTTTCAACGCCCTGTTAAACAAACTTATAATTTTTTGGCAAAATAACAGCCAAATTTTTCAAAAACCATCTCGTATATCAGCAAGAAAAATCTTGCTGATATACGATCTAAACATTATCCCTTGCCGTGAACTATGGTGCATCGCGAACTGGCCAGGATGTAGTTGTGGTAACTCTGTTCCACAATTTGGACTTTTGACAAACCGGCGTTCTTGGCGGCATCGACCACGGACGAGGAACCGAAAGGGCCGAAGATCAGGAAGGTACGCTCACAGGACTCACCCACCTTAAAGGTATCCTTGAAATCAACGTCCCCGAGATTGACTTGGTTGACAGTATTCAGCGCCGTCGTAGTACAGCCAGAGAGCAGTACTGCGACGCCGGCAATCAGTAAAAACTTTTTCATTTCACATTCCTAAGTTGTAGTGATATAGCCGAGGCGGCACTCGTCCCGGCAAGGTCGCTCTGCTAAGTGGCTCAAACTAATTCTTCCTTGGCAACCACCGTCAAAACCTGCATAAGAAGCGCACACTAACATTACAGGGTTACACTCGACTCAGCAGCCAATTCCTATGCAGATTGATGCTACAGCGTAAGCGGTCGAAGTTGTACAAGTGGTGATGGTGTTCACCATCAGAAAGACGCAAAAACCGTTTCTAGTCTAGATATTTGTGCCAAATTGTCAATGGCGCGGAGGGAATGGATCTTGGCCAGGTCAGCAGAATCGCTCAGCTGGTGCAACTGGCTCCCGACCTGGTCGAAGGCATCTCCCAGGGGAAGATCAAGGCAAGCATCAGCCAGTTGGTGCGCAACAAGCTACCAGCCTCCTGGCAGGCTCAACAAGACATGATGAAAATCGACCGCCGCTGATCGTCGCAGCAATCAAAAATACCGTCAACTGGCGGTATTTTTTTGCCTATCTCGGCCTCGGTCGCTTTCCCCCGAGCAATTGAAGATGCAAACCCGCTGCCCGCAAACCCGCATAAAAACTGGACTGTGCCTCTTGTATGTTCAAGAGGCTGGCAGAGAGAATAGCGAGTAGAGAGATAAAAAATCCGCAGAGAATGGCAAGAAATAGGTAGGCATGCTCAAAAGGCAAATCCCCGGAACCGCGCCAAATCTGGCGTTTTGCGGGAAAGAAAAAAGGCCGGATAAAAATCCGGCCTTTCAGGATTGGTGGAGGTGGCGGGAATTGAACCCGCGTCCGTCAGCACTCCGCCTTTGGTTCTACATGCGTAGCCGCATCTATGGATTTGACGCTTCATGTCCCGATGGGCAGGGTATGAAGCGCGAGCCTCTTAGGTTTTAGCTTTTGGCCCCGAGACAAAGCCGCCAGCGATCCCGTGTTTCATGCGCCGACATCCCCCGCCCACAGGCAGGCAAGTTCAGTCGTAAGCCGCTTAAGCGGCTAGTGCGTAAGCTTCGTCGTTCGCGACTATGCTTGTTGTGACTTTTAGGTACGAGAGCGTCACCCTCTCGGCATGCCCCTCCGGTTTCATCACCGCCGTCAAAGCCAGGTCACCCCCTGATGGACCTTGTCATCATATCACATCGGGTCGGCTTGGGAAGTTTTCAAGGCGGGTGCAGGAGCGGGAATGATGCTTGGTGCGACTAGTGCTGACGCAGCAGGCGGCCTTTTTCCCGTTGCCAGTCGCGATCCTTGATGGCTTCGCGCTTGTCGTGGTTCTTCTTGCCTTTGACCAGGGCGATCTCGGCCTTGACCAGGCCGTGGCTCCAGAAGAGTTTGAGCGGGATGCAGGTATAGCCCTTGCGCTCGACCGAGCCGATGAGGTGGTTGAGTTCGCGCCGGTTGAGCAGGAGTTTGCGCGTGCGTGTGCTGTCGATGCTGTGGTGCGTCGAGGCCGAGATCAGAGGCGCTATATGCATGCCGATGAGAAAGGCCTCGCTGTGGTGCAGGAGCACATAGGCATCGCCGAGGCTGGCTTTGCCGGCGCGGATGGCCTTCACTTCCCAGCCTTCCAGGGCCAGTCCGGCGACGAAGTTTTCTTCAATGAAGTACTCAAAGCTCGCGCGTTTGTTGACGGCGATGGCGGAACTGGGCTTATTCATGGCGGCATTATAGGAGCAGGCAGGGGGCTTTGGATAGTTGTCATCTTGAGCTCCATCGGCAAAAGCCGCACAATCTAGCGCCATGAGCCTGGGCCTTAAGGTGGTGCGATGAAAAAGCTGGATAGACATGGACATTGGCCGGACCAGGCGAGTGCCGTCGCATGGATCGCGCTCACCACCCTCGGGCTCGGACAGTCCCTGCAGGTGGCTGTGGTCGCCTGGCATCATGGTGGCTGGGCTTTTCTGCCGGCGCTGCTACTGGCACTGCTGCTGGTAGCCTTGCCCCTGCGTCTCGGTGAGGCCTTGCTCGGGCGACGCGCGCAGCGCGCCCTGCTGCCGGGGATGGCGGATCTGACCCGGGAAGCCGATGCGCCGCGTTTTTATCGCGCCTGGGCCTGGGGGACCTTGCTGTTCAGTCTGCTCGCCTGTGCCCTCGCTGGCATGATCAATGCCTGGAGCCTCACCTATCTCTTCCATATGGCCGGCAGCGGCGGCCATTTCGCCCTCGACTACAATGCCACGATGATGCGCTGGGGCATCCTGCTGGGCTGGGTACTCAGCGTCGCCGTCGCCATGATCCTCAGCCATCATGGTGTGCTGCGCCTGCCGCGCGCCCTGCATACGGTCGTCATCGCGGTGTTGACGATGCTGCTGGTCGCCGCCCTCGTGCAGGTGCTGCATACCGGCTTCGGTGACAGCGTCGGGTCGCGCCTCGGTCGCGCCTCGACCTGGTGGGCGGCGCTGGCGGTCGCTCTGCCCTGGGGCGGCGGTGGCGTCGGACTCTGGTATGTGGCGGCGGTCCTGATGCCGGGCACGGTGGCTTTACCGGCACTGGCTACGCGCGCCTTTGCTCTGCAGGGCCTGCTCTTGCTGCTGGCGATGCTGATCGTGGCGCCGAGCGCGGTGCTCATCGCCGATCCACGTGCCCTGCTCAGCTTTCTGATGCTCGATCTGCCCAATGCCCTGGCCAGCGGTTCGGTGGTGGTGGCCATCCTGGTCTATGCCAGCCTGCTGCTCGCCAGCTGGGTGGCCATGGTCGCTCTCCTCGAACCCCTGCGCCTTGAACTCGAGGAGCGCGGCTGGTCGACGCCGCTGCTCCTCACCGGCCTCGTGCTCGCTGTCCTGGCGGCGACGGCGCTGCTCATCCTGCCCTGGCATCTGCACCGCCTGCTACAGATCCTGCAGGGGCTGCTGGCCCTGGCTCTGGCGCTCTTCGTCGGCTGGGCGATGAAGATCAGCCATGCGCGCAAAGCCCTGGCTCTGCCCGACGAAACGACCTACAACGCCTGGCGCATCGCCATCCGCATCCTCGTGCCCCTGGCGCTGCTGGCGCTCGCCGGGCAGCAGTGGCGAGCGGGGTTCTGATGCAGGTGCAGGTGGTGCTGGCCTGGCCCGAACGCGCGCTGAGCGTCGTTCTCGATCTGCCGCCAGGCAGCCGCGTCATCGACGCCTATCGCGCTTCGCAGCTGCAGGCGCCGGAGGGCGAGCGCTTCGCTATTTTTGGTAAGGAAGTCGACGGCGAACGTCTTCTGCAGGACGGTGAGCGCATCGATCTGCTGCGTCAACTGCGCCTCGATCCCAAGCTCAGCCGGCGTCAGCGCGTCGCCGCGGCGCGGCAACGGCGACAAGCTGCCTCTTAGCTGCCGTCGCCGTCATGACCGCCGCTGCTGCCCGGCACGCCAGCGTCTTTCTCCGCCGAGGAGGCGGGCGTGACCAGGGGGATGACAGCGACGTGCGCCGGAATGGCCTCGGCACCTTTGATCTCGGCCAAGTGTCCCTGCACGAAGCGCAGGCTCAGGTTGCGATGCCGCACCGGCGGAATCTTCAGGTCGCGGGCATAGGTGCCGGGACGGTAGGTGTAGATGTAGTCCCAGCGATCCGGATGGAAGGGATCGGCGAGCAGGGGGCTGCCGAGGACGAAGCGCACCTGTGAGGGCGTCATGCCGAGGTGCAATTCCTTGAGCTGTGTCTGGTCGACGACATTGCCCTGCTGCAGATCGATTTTGTAGACACCGAGGTGCGGCAGCTGACAGCCAGCCAGGAAGGTGGCGAGGACAAGGGCGCTCAAAGGACGTGCGTGTTTGCGCATGGTTCTTGAATTTCCAAGGATTTTGCCGCATCCTAGCACAAAATGCGTCTCGAGACGACTCCATGTCCACGTCCAATACCGAGCTGCGTAAGGCCGGCCTCAAGGTCACCTTGCCGCGGATCAAGATTCTTGAGCTCCTGGAATCCTCACAACAGCATCACATGAGTGCCGAAGACGTCTACAAGACTCTGCTCGAACAGGGCGAGGACGTCGGCCTGGCGACGGTCTACCGTGTCCTCACCCAGTTCGAAAGTGCTGGCATCGTGCAGCGCCATCATTTCGAGACCGGCTTCTCGGTCTTCGAACTCTGCGACGGCGATCATCATGATCACATCGTCTGCCGGCAGTGCGGGCGCGTCTTCGAGTTCACCGATCGCATCATCGAGGAACGTCAGGAAGCGGTGGCGGCCGAGCTCGGCTTCGCTCTGCAGGGGCATGCTCTGCATCTCTATGGCGACTGTCGCCGTGCCGCCTGCGATGCGGCCGGCAAGGCGTCGCCGCAGGCTCAGCCCGACTGAGACGCGGCGATGAAAGCGATGGTGGTGCATGCCCATGGCGGACCGCAGGTTTTTACCGCCGAGGTCGTGCCCCTGCCGGCGCCAGCGCCGGATCAGGTGCGTGTGCGCGTGCGTGCCAGCAGCGTCAATCCACTCGACTGCAAGATCCGTAGCGGCGCCCTGCCGCTCGGCGCCGCTCCACCCGCCATCTTGCACATCGACGTCGCTGGGACCGTCGGCGCGGTCGGCGAGGCGGTGCATGGCTTCGAGGAGGGTGATCGCGTCTATGGCTTTGCCGGCGGCATCCTCGCCTATCCCGGCGCTCTCGCCGAGTACGTCTGTGTCCCGGCGGCAGCCCTGGCCCTGATCCCGGCGACCATGGAGTTCACCCAGGCCGGAGTGCTGCCGGTGGCGGCCTGTACCGCCTGGGAAGCCATCCACGAGCGTGCCCAGGTGCAGGCCGGCGAACGCGTCCTCGTGCAAGGCGGTGCCGGCGGCGTCGGTCATCTCGCGGTGCAACTGGCACACGCCTGCGGCGCCGATGTACACGCCACCGTCTCGACGCCGGAAAAGGCCGAACTCGTGCGTGCTCTCGGCGCGCGCGTGGCGATCGACTATCGCCGTGCCGGTGTCAACGACATGCTGCGCGAACATACCGGCGATCAGGGCTATGACGTCGTCATCGACACGGTCGGTGGACCCTCCCTGCACAAGGCCCTGCTCGCCGCCCGACCTGGCGGACGGGTGGTCTGCATCGCTGCGCGCGGCCAGCACGATCTCTCACCCATGCACGGCAAAGGACTGCGCCTCGACGTCGTCTTCGCCATCCGCCCCTTCGTCGAGGATCAGGGCTTCGATCATCTCGGGCGCCGTCTGCGCGCCGTCGCAGCGGCCTTCGAACAAGGCCATCTGACACCGCATTTGCATCCTACCATCTACCGCTTCTCGGAGGTGGCGGAGGCGCATCGCTGTCTCGAGGCGGGCGCGGCCCTGGGCAAAATCGCCCTCATCAACGATCTGTAGGTGCCAGCGGACAGGGCGTCGCGGTGGTCGTGGCGGCAGCGGCGTGTTGCCAGAACCAGACATGTTTGCGGGCGGGTTTTGTCATCGGCGCTGCCGCTGCCAGCGCCGCATCTTCGACATCGATATCGAGGCGCAGATGCGCCGGCTGATCGTCGACCAGCGTCGCTGCACCGAGACGATAGGCGTGCAGATCGACCGTCCAGTGACCGGCACGCAGGGCGCGATAGGTGAGATCCGTGGCGTGTGCAGGCGCCAGCTGATGCAGCACCAGGGCGGCCTGCAGATCGTCGTCACGCAGGGCCTGCAGCGCCTGGCGGGCATCGCCCTGACGCTCATCCAGCCAGTACAGGTGCTGAGGTTGCGGCAGGCTGATGAAGAGCAGATCGCCGGTGTGGACGTGGACGCTGGCGTGTGTCGTCTGCACCGGCCATGGCCACAGGGTGACGTCGGAGGATGGACAGGCGCCGGCGGCAGTGACCGTGGCGAGCAGGGCGATAAGGAGTGCGCGTTGGCTCATGGCTGCGCCTTCCAGCGCGGCTCGAAGACCTGCACCGCCTCCCTCTGACCACTCACCAGGCACATGCCGTGGTCGATGAACTCGAAGGCGTCAGCGCAGGCCTGGCGCGTGGCAGCGCAGACCAGGACGCTGGCGCGGCCGAGGGTCAGACTCTCGATGCCGCGTGCGAGATCGCAAGGGGCGCCGAGGGCGGTGTAGTCCTGCTGATCGGTGGGGCCGAGCAGACCGACCAGGGCGCTGCCGCTGGCGATGCCGATACCGAGGCTGAAACGCGGGGCATCACTGCCGTAATCGGCGTTGAAGTCTTCGAGGACACGGCTCATGTACAAGGCTGTCGCGACGGCGTGTGTGGCGTGTTCGGCATCATCGAGAGGGGCATTCCAGAAAGCGGCGATGGCGTTGCCGCGCGTCCGGTCGAGGGTGCCGCCGAACTTGAATACCACCGCCGTCTGTCGGGCCACATAGCGATTGAGCAGCTCGAAGATGTCATCGGCAGAGTGTGTGTCGGGGCGGTCGGGAGCGCGGTAGAGCTGTGCCTGCAGAAAGCTGATCTGACGGCGGCGATGACGGATGGCGCGCTCGCTGTCACCGCGCGCGATCAGCGCTTGCGCCTGACCGGGATCGAGAAAGCGGTTGAAGACGATGAGATGATGGCGGTGCTCGGCGCGCCGCAAGGCCCAGCTCAGCGACGCCTGCATGAGCAGGACCAGCCAGGCGGCCAGGAAACCCGACAGTCCCTGGACCAGACAGTTCAGATCGTGCACCAGCCATAAGGCAGCGAGGACGCCGAGCAGGTTGAGCAGGGCGAGTTGCAAGGCGACACGGCGCAGACGCTGACCGCGCAGAATGGCGACGATCAACCAGGCGAGCACGCCGCTGCCGAGCCAGGGGCGCAGTGGCAAGGTGCGCAGACTTTGCCGGTTCTGCAGATTGGCGAGAGCGACGGCGAGCACGTGCGAGGAATCATCGAGTGCGCGCACCGGTGTGCGGCGCGGATCGGCGATGCCGGCGGCGGAGGCGCCGATGACGACCACTTTGCCGGTCAGACTGGCGAGGGCCGGCGAAACCTGATGCTGGTCGATGCTGGCGTAGAGGTCACTGAAACTGTAACGCGGCATGCCGTGGCGATACCAGTGCAGCATGAAGCGGTCGCCGGCCGGCAGTGTCCAGCCGAGATCGTGTGCCACGCGCGCCGGCATGGTCGGCAGGATCCAGTCCGAGCGCTGCATATAGAGCAGTTGCTGGCGCTGCACGCCATCGGAATCGGTGGCGTCGTTACCGAGGCCGCCGCGCCAGTCGGCCGGACGCGTCACCAGGGGCAGTAGCAGGGGCGCCAGAGCCAGGGGCTGGCCAGCCTGCAGATGCAGGCCGGGCGCGATCATCGCCAGCCGGTTCAGCGGCGCGCCGTGCCCATCGCGCAGCAGCAGGGTGGGCAGGTAGATGTTGTTGTGGCGGGCGATGGTGTCGCGAAAGAGGCTGTCGCCATCGGGCTGAAAGGTGTCGGCTTCATTGAAGTACTGATCGAAGACGATGGCGCGCACGCCCTGCGCCTCGAGACCTTCCACCAGCTCGGCCTCGACGCTGCGCGGCCAGGGAAAGGTGCCGGCGATGGGGTTCATGGCATCGAGCGACTTTGGATCGATGTCGATGAGGGCGACGCCTGGTGGGGGGGGCAGCCAGCCGGCATCGAGACGCAGCAGGCTGTCCTCGAAAAAGCGTTCCGGCAGATTGAACAGGGCGATGCTGGCATCGGCGAGCAGCAGCAGAGCGGCGAACACCGGCGCCAGCATCTGCCATCGCCAATTGGTCTTGTTCATGATGGCGAGAGCACCTCGATGGTCTGTTCGAGCAGGGCACGGGCGTGCTGCAAGGTCTCGCGCGAGATGTGGGCGCCGCCCGACAGGCGCGCCAGTTCCTCGACCCGTTCCTCATGCTGAAGCAGGCGCACCTGCGTCTCGGTGCCGTCGGCGCTGTACTGTTTCTCGACACGCAGGTGCTGATGGCCCTGTGCCGCTACTTGGGGCTGATGGGTGACGCAGAGGATCTGCGCGTGCGCGCCGAGCTGACGCAGCAGGCGGCCGACGGCATCGGCGACGCGACCGCTGACGCCGACGTCGACTTCATCGAAGACCAGGGTCGGCACCTGACTGTGCGCGGCATAGACGACCTGGATGGCCAGACTGATGCGCGACAGCTCGCCGCCCGACGCGACCTTGGCCAGGGGGCGCAGGGCTTGTCCGGGGTTGGCGCAAAAGAGCAGCTCGACGTCCTCCAGACCGTAACTCGCAGCGGCGGCGAGGGGGCGCAACTCGAATTGCAGCTGCGCATGCGGCATGCCGAGGGCGGGCAGGTGGGCACAGATGGCGGCGGCAAAGGTGCTGGCAGCGGCCTGTCGCGCCTGCGACAGGGTGGTCGCGTCGCGGTCGTAGTCCTGGCGCGCCTGCTCGGCGCGCGCCTGTAGTTGCGCCAGATCGAGGCCGGCCTCGATGTCGGCGAGTTCGCTCTGCAGGCGCTCCTGGACGTCGGCGAGTTCGCCCGGCTCACAGCCATGCCGACGCGCCTGGCGATGCAATTGCGCGAGCCGCTCATCGAGCCACTGCAGACGCGCCGGATCGGCTTCGAGCTGATCGAGCTGTGCCGACAGGCTGCGGCGCAACTCGTCCAATTGCAGGCGCGCCTGCTGACCAAAGTCGAGCAGGTCGGGCTCATCGCCGATCTGCTGCAGGCGTTGGCGCAGCTGCGTCAGCTGCGGCAGCAGTCCCTGGCCTTCCTCGTCATCGAGCAGGAGCAGGGCGGCGCTGAGGTGTTCGCGCCGGCTGTCGACGTGGGCGAGGCGGTCGTATTCGCTCTCGATCGCTGCCACTTCATCGCGGCGCGGCGCGAGCTGTTCCAGTTCTGCGAGCTGATGGCGGATGAAGAACGCCCGTTCCGCCAGCTTCTGCTGCGTCTGGTGGGCGCCTTGCAGGCTGACTTCCGCCTCCTGCCAGAGGCGATAGTGGCGCGCCAGCCGAGCGACGAGCTCGCCTTGTTGGGCAAAATTGTCGAGCATCAAGCGCTGCTGCTCCTTGCGCAGCAGGAGATGGTGCTCATGCTGGCTGTGGATGTCCATCAGCCAGGGGGTGATCTGCCGCAGATCGGCGAGGGGTACCGGGCGGCCATTGACCAGGGCGCGGCTGCGGCCATCGGCGTGCAGGACGCGGCGCAGCACCAGCTCGCCATCGCACTCGATCTCCTGTTCCTGCAGCCAGGCGCGCACTTCCGGCAGGGCGCTGACGTCGAAACAGGCGCTGACTTCGGCGCGTTCATGGGGAGCGCGTATCTGTGTCGCGTCGGCGCGATCGCCCAGGCACAGGCCGAGGCCGGTGAGCAGCAGGGACTTGCCGGCACCCGTCTCCCCGGTGATCACGCTGAGCCCCGGCGCCAGCTCGATCTGCAGTCGCTCGGCCAGAGCCAGGTGATGGAGGGTCAGTTCGGTCAGCATGGATGCATAGCCTCGGTTAGCAGAGGCATTATAAACCAGCCAGGTGTCCTGCGGATGACCGATCGCGGCTCTTGATATCGCTGTGTTCAGCCCCATATAGGGCGGGGTTGAAGCATTTCCACCAAGAGCACCATCGATGGAGTCAAGCTATGTCCGATCAGGAAGCCCCCACCACGGTCGAAACGTCCGAGCCGGCTGAGCCGGTGACGAGCGCCGCGCCGGCACTGGATGAACAGCTGGCGGCCCTGGAGACGAAACTGCGCGATCAGGCCCTGCGCGCCCAGGCCGAAATCCAGAATATCCAGCGCCGCGCCGAACGCGACGTGACGCAGGCGCACAAGTTCGCGCTCGAGAAGTTCGCCGCTGAACTCCTTGCCGTCGTCGACAATCTCGAGCGCGCCATCGACACCGCCGCTGGCGAAGACGGCGCGGTCAAGGCCCTGCGTGACGGCGTCGTCCTGACGCACAAGCTGTTCATCGACGCGCTGCACAAATTTCAGGTCGAAGCGATCAATCCCGTCGGCGAGCCTTTCGATCCGGAGTGGCATCAGGCGGTCTCGGCGCAGCCGAGTGGTAGCGCCGAACCGAATTCGGTGCTGCAGGTACTGCAGAAAGGCTATCGCCTGCATGGCCGCCTCCTGCGTCCGGCCATCGTCATCGTCGCCAGCGCCAGTTAGCTCTTGAAATGAGCTGACGCAACACCATTTACATGGATAAGCGGGTCACCGTCACCAACAGTCACTGCCAGGGTTGATCCCACCCCGGCGTCGGAGAAAGAAATGGGCAAGATCATCGGTATCGACCTCGGTACTACCAATTCCTGTGTCGCCATTCTCGAAGGCGGCACCGCCAAAGTCATCGAAAATGCGGAAGGGGCACGCACGACGCCTTCCATCGTCGCTTACACCGAGGGTGAGACCCTGGTTGGGCAGGCGGCCAAGCGTCAGGCGGTGACCAATCCCAAGAACACCCTGTTCGCCGTCAAGCGCCTGATCGGTCGCAAGTTCAAGGATGATGTCGTGCAGAAAGATCTGCATCTGGTGCCCTACAGCATCGTCGCCGCCGACAATGGCGACGCCTGGGTGCAGGCGCGCGACAAGAAAGTGGCACCGCCGCAGGTGTCGGCGGAAGTCCTGAAAAAAATGAAGAAGACCGCTGAGGACTACCTTGGCGAGAGCGTCACCGAAGCCGTCATCACCGTGCCGGCCTACTTCAACGACGCGCAGCGGCAAGCCACCAAGGATGCCGGCCGCATCGCTGGCCTCGACGTCAAGCGCATCATCAACGAACCGACGGCGGCGGCGCTCGCATTCGGCATGGATAAGAAGGAAGGTGACCGCAAGATCGCCGTCTATGACCTCGGCGGCGGTACTTTCGACATCTCCATCATCGAGATCGCAGAAGTCGATGGCGAGCACCAGTTCGAAGTGCTGTCCACCAATGGTGACACCTTCCTCGGTGGTGAAGACTTCGACCTGCGCCTGATCGACTATCTCGTCGAGGAGTTCCGCAAGGAGTCGGGCATCAATCTCAAGGGTGATCCTCTGGCCATGCAGCGCCTCAAGGAAGCCGCTGAGAAGGCCAAGATCGAACTGTCCTCGGCGCAGCAGACGGAAGTCAATCTGCCTTACGTCACCGCCGATGCCAGCGGTCCCAAGCATCTCAACGTGCGCGTCACGCGTGCGAAGCTGGAAGCCCTGGTCGAGGAGCTGGTCGAGCGCACCATCGAGCCTTGCCGTACCGCCATCAAGGACGCCGGCCTGAAAGTCGCGGATGTCGATGACGTCATCCTGGTCGGTGGCCAGACGCGTATGCCGCTGGTGCAGGAAAAGGTCAAAGCCTATTTTGGCCGTGAGCCGCGCCGCGACGTCAACCCTGACGAAGCCGTCGCCATCGGCGCCGCTTTCCAGGGCGCGGTGCTCTCCGGCGATGTCAAGGATGTGTTGCTCCTCGACGTGACGCCGCTCACCCTCGGCATCGAGACCATGGGAGGCGTGATGACGTCGCTGATCGACAAGAACACGACGATCCCGACCAAGAAGTCGCAGGTGTTCTCGACCGCCGACGACCATCAGACGGCGGTGACCATCCACGTCCTGCAGGGTGAGCGCAAACAGGCGGCACAGAACAAGTCGCTGGGCCGATTCGATCTCGCCGACATTCCGCCGGCACCGCGCGGCATGCCGCAGATCGAGGTGACCTTCGACATCGATGCCAACGGCATCCTGCACGTCGGCGCCAAGGACAAGGCGACGGGCAAGGAACAGTCGATCGTCATCAAGGCTAGTTCCGGTCTCTCCGAGGCCGAGATCCAGGCCATGGTGCGCGACGCTGAAGCGCACGCTGATGAAGATCGCGAGTTCTCCGAGCTGGTGGCGGTGCGTAATCAGGCCGATGGTCTGGTGCACGCCGTGCGCAAGACGCTCAGCGACGCCGGTGACAAGGTCGAGGCGGGCGAGAAGGCCAGCATCGAAGCGGCGGCGAATGAGCTCGAAGCGCTGAGCAAGGGCAATGACAAGGCGGCGATGGAGAACAAGATCAAGGAACTGACGGAAGTCTCTTCCAGCCTGGCACAGCGCATGTACGAGCAGCAGGCGGCGGCCGGTGAGTCAGCGGCGCAGCAGCCTGCGGGCGGCGGTGAAGAAGGTGTCTTCGACGCCGAGTTCGAGGAAGTCAAGGACAAGAAATAAGTCCTCATCGTCAGGATAGCGCGCGACCGTGGTGGTCGCGCGTCTCCATTTCAGGGTAAGACATGGCCAAGCGTGATTATTACGAGGTGCTCGGGGTTGCCCGTGGCGCCAGTGAAGATGAGATCAAGAAGGCCTACCGCAAGGCGGCCATGAAGCATCATCCCGACCGCAATGAGGGCGACGCCAAGGCGGAGGAGAAGTTCAAGGAGGTCAATGAGGCCTACGAGATCCTCTCCAACAGCGACAAGCGCGCTGCCTATGACGCGCATGGCCATGCCGGCGTCGATCCTTCGATGGCGGGCGGCTTTGGCGGCGGCTTCAACGCCGGTGGTGCCAATTTCAGCGACATCTTCGGCGACGTCTTCGGCGATATCTTCGGCGGTGGCCGCGGTGGTCAGCGCAGTAACCGGGGCGCCGACCTGCGCTATACCCTGGAAATCAGTCTCGAAGACGCCGTGCATGGCGCCAAGGTCACCATCAAGGTGCCGACCCTGGTCGCCTGCGAGAGTTGCGATGGCAGCGGTGCGCGCCGTGGCAGCAAGCCGGTACCCTGCACCACCTGTGGCGGACGCGGCGAAGTGCGCATGCAGCAGGGTTTCTTCTCGGTGCAGCAGACCTGCCCGTCCTGCCGTGGCCGTGGTCAGACGATCAAGGATCCCTGCCCCGACTGTCGTGGTCAGGGTCGTATCGAGAAGGTCAAGTCGCTCGAGGTCAAGATCCCTGCTGGGGTGGACAGCGGTGACCGCATCCGTCTCGCCGGCGAAGGTGAGGCGGCACCGCAGGGTGGCGCGCCGGGTGACCTGTATGTGCAGATTGCGGTCAAGGAACATAAGCTGTTCAAGCGCGAAGGCGCCGATCTGTTCTGCGAAGTGCCGGTATCCTTCGTCGATGCCGCCCTCGGTGGTGAACTGGAGATCCCCACCCTCGATGGTCGCGTCAAGCTGAAGATCCCGGAAGGCACGCAGAGCGGGCGCATGTTCCGCTTGCGCGGCAAGGGCGTCGCGCCGGTGCGCGGTGGCGGTCCCGGTGACCTGCTGGTGCGTGTCATGGTCGAAACCCCGGTCAAGCTCAACAAGCGTCAGAAAGAGCTGTTGCGCGATTTCCAGGCCTCGCTCGAGGCGGAAAGTCCGGGACACAGCCCGCAGAAAGAAAGCTTCTTTTCAACCGTGCGTTCCTTCTTCGGGGAGCGTGGCTGAGCGTCGCCAGCCGCGTCCGGCGCAGCAGGCGAGAACCGCGAGCAGCAGCGTCGGCGTCTCCCCCCAGACCAGCCAGGGGGTGAGCTTACGCATGGAGCGGACCTCGGCGCGCAGCACATAAGGTCGGAAAGACGGTGCGCGCGCCAGCACCCGGCCTTTCGGGTCGACGACGGCGGTGACGCCGTTGTTGGTGGCGCTGAGGAAATAGCGGCCGGTCTCGAGGGCGCGCATACGCACCATGGCGAAGTGCTGCTGTGGTCCGTGCGAGTGTCCGAACCAGGCGTCATTGCTCACCGTCACCAGCAGATCCGCCGCCGCTGCCTGCTTTTGCAGCAGCTCGGGGTAGGCGACCTCATAACAGATCGACGGCTGCACCCGCCACAGTCCGGCACGCAGGGGCGGCTGGTGCTCAGGTCCGGGCGTGAAGCCGGACATCGGCAGATCAAAAAAAGGCATGAGACCGCGCAGCACCGGCGCCATCGGCACATATTCGCCAAAGGGTACGAGGCGCTGCTTGGCATAGATGCCGGCGCCCTCGCCGAGCGCGATCACGGTGTTGAAATAAAGATAGTCCTGGGCGTAAGGCTCGGCATAGGGAATGCCGGTGATCAGGGTCGTGCCGTGTGCTTGCGCCAGGGTTTGCAGGTCCTGCAGATCGGTCGTCGCCTCATCGTAGAATTTGGTGATCGCCGCCTCCGGCCAGAGGACGATGTCGCGCCCCCATTCCGTGCGACTGAGACGGCGGTAGGTGGCGATGATGGCGTCTTCATTGGCGACGTCCCACTTGCTGTCCTGATCGATATTGCCCTGCACCAGGCTGACGCTGAGCGGCCGCCCCTGCGCCTGCGTCCAGTCGTGCAGGAACAGACGATGGCCAGCGTACCAGAGCAGGATGAGGGCGATGGCGCGGCGCGCGTCGAGACGGGCGAGCATGAGGACGCTGAGGCAGGCGAGACCGCTGACCAGAAACACACCGCCCAGGGGGGCGTAGCCAGCGAGGGCGGTGTCGATCAGACCGTCGCCGAGATAGAGCCAGGGAAAGCCGGTCAAGAGCCAGGAGCGCAGCCATTCGAAGAGCACCCAGGCGCCGGTGAAGCCGAGCCATGAGGCCGAGCGCGCCAGATAGCGGCGGTAGAGCGCCGCCTGCACGCCGCTGAGGCTGCCCATGACCACGGCGACGAAGAGCACCATGAGGGCGGCGAGCCAAGCCGAGGTGGCGCCGTGCTCATGGATGCTGACCCAGAGCCAGGAGACGCCGCTACCCCACAGGCCGATGCCGTAGGTCCAGCCGAGGAAGAAGCCTTGCCGCGCTGAACGACCTTCGAGCAGGGCCCATAGACCATAGACGCTGAACAGGCTGAGCGGCCAGAGATCCCAGGGGGCCAAGCCGAGACAGAAGATGAGGCCGAGGAGCAGGGCATAGAGATGCTGACGGCGCGGCGCGGCGAACTTCATGGGGTGGCGATGACGCGGAAGGAGCGCAAGGCGCGTGAATCCGCCTCCAGGACGATGAAGGTCCAGCGCTCGAGGCGTATGCTCTCCTCGGCGAGCGGCAGGCGTTCGAAAGCGTGCACGATGATGCCACCGATGGTGTCGAAGTCGTGGTTGCTGAAATTGCTGCCGAAGTGGGCGTTGAAGTCCTCGACCGGCGTGATCGCCTGGACGACGAATTCGCCCGGTGCGACTTCCCGGATCAGGCTGTCTTCGATGTCTTCATCGAGATCATGCTCATCCTCGATGTCGCCGATGATCTGCTCGAGCGCGTCCTCGAGGGTGACCAGGCCGACGACGCCGCCGTACTCGTTGACGACGATGGCCATATGGCTCTGCTTCATGCGGAACTCGTGGATCAGGCGGTCGAGATGCATGCTTTCGGGGACGAACAGGGCCGGACGCAGATAGTCCTTGAGGCGGAAACTGTCATCATGACCGGGCAGCAGGCGGCGCAGCAGATCCTTGGCGAAGAGGATGCCGACGACCTCATCCGAGTCGTCATCGGCGAGGACAGGGAAACGCGAGTGCGCGCTGTCGAGCAGCAGGGGCAGGAAGTCATCGAGATGATGATCGTCGCGCAGGCAGATCATCTGCGCGCGCGGCACCATGATCTCGCGCACCAGGCGCTCGGAGACGGTCAGGGTCGATTCGATGATGGCACGCGCGTCTTCGTCGAGGATGCCGCGTTCCGAGGCGCTCTCGATCAGATCCATCAGTTCATCGCGATTCTGCGGCTCGCCGGTGAGCACAGCGGTGATGCGGCTCCACCAGGATAAATGTTGTCGTTCCCCGCTCATGATGCGATGTCATCCTCTCGATTCAGATAGGGATCGGCGATGCCGAGGCTGGCCAGCAAGGCGATCTCGCGTGCTTCCATGCACTGTGCCTGCATCTCATCCTGATGATCCATGCCGAGCAGGTGCAGGCAGCCATGCACGACGAGGTGGGCGGCGTGGTCGGGCAGGGACTTGCCCTGCTCGCTCGCTTCACGCCGCAGCACCGCCGTGCAGATGACGACGTCGCCGAGCAGGCGGTGTGACAGCTCGGCCTGGATAGATTCGGGAAGATCAGCGGGAAAGGACAGGACATTGGTGGCATAGTCGCGGCCACGGTAGTCGCGGTTGAGGGCGCTCATCTCGACATCATCCACCAGTCGCAAGCTCAGTTCACAGTCCATGGCCTGCTCCGCCAGGGCGCACTCGACCCAGCGGATCAGACTGGCGTCGCTGAGCTCGCTCAGACTATCGGCCCTCTGTATATCAATCAGATGTTGCATGATGACGGCGTTTTGATGACGGCGGCAGAGGATGCTCAGCATCCCAGCGGTCATAGGCTTCGACGATATGCTGCACCAGGGGGTGGCGTACGACATCGCGCGAGGTGAAGTGAGTGATGGGTATGCTCGCAATGTTGGCGAGAACCTCCATGGCATGGCGTAGTCCCGAGACTTGGCCATTGGGCAGGTCGACCTGGGTGATGTCGCCAGTGATCACCGCCTTGGAACCGAAACCGAGCCGGGTCAGGAACATCTTCATCTGCTCGGGGGTGGTGTTCTGCCCCTCGTCGAGGATGACGAAGGCGTGATTGAGGGTGCGACCACGCATATAGGCGAGGGGAGCGACCTCGATCAGATTCTTTTCCAGCAGCTTGCCGACGCGATCGAAGCCGAGCATCTCGTAGAGGGCATCATAGAGCGGGCGCAGATAGGGGTTGATCTTCTCACTCAGGTCACCGGGCAGGAAGCCGAGCTTCTCGCCGGCCTCGACCGCCGGGCGCACCAGCAGGATGCGGCCGATCTCGTCGCGTTCGAGCAGATGCACGGCGCAGGCGACGGCGAGATAGGTCTTGCCGGTGCCGGCCGGACCGATGCCGAAGCTGATGTCGGAGGCGAGGATGCTGCGCACATAGTCGCTTTGATGCAGGCCGCGCGGCTGAATACCGCCTTTGCGCGTCTGCAGGATGATCGTCTGCGCCACCTCATGGTCGCCGGCGCGCTCGCCGCGCAACCACAGATGCAGCTGATCATCGCTGATGTCGCCGTGTTCGCTGGCAGCGAACAGGCGCTCGAGAACGCGCACGGCGGCTGCGCTCTCGGCACCCTGGATCAACCAGTGCGAGCTCGCCGGTGTGATGGTGACGGCGAGTTCCTCTTCGATCAGGTGCAGATGTCGCTGCAGAGGGCCACAGACACGCGCCAAGCGCGTGGCATCGAGAGCAGGCAGGGCCAGCCGGTGTTCGATATCGCGGGCGCGGTCCAAGGGGACAGCATCCTCATGCTGAGAAAGAGAAGGTCATCATACTGTATTTGTCCTGTGCCTGTCAGGGTGGTCGAGTGATTGTGAAACGAGGCCAGGATGTGCTATTCCTTAAAACAGTAAGACCTGTCGAGGAGTTTCGTCGATGTCGCAGCCCGCCCATTCGGCCACCGCCTATCGCCACGATCACCGTCATATCCGGGATCCGCTGAGCTGGCAGGCGCTCGCCCTCAACATGGCCCTGCGTTCGACACTGAAGCCGGTGCTGGCGCGCGTCGCCGTATCCGGGCGCAGCATCGCCATGGCGCGGCGTCTCTACGCCATGGCCTCGCCTCTGCTGGCATCGGTGCCGGCGACGGTGCAGCTGGAAGCGGTGAAGTTTGCCAATTTCACCGGCGAATGGGTGCGCGCCGGCGCGGCCCTGGATGAGAACAAAGTCATCCTCTATCTGCATGGTGGCGGCTATTTCTTCAGCTCAGCGGCCCTGCATCGGCCGATCACCTGGCGCCTGTCTCGTGTCTGTCAGCGTCCGGTGCTGTCGATCAACTACCGCATGGCTCCAGCTTTCCAGTTCAAACACTGGCTGGATGATGCGGTGACCGCCTACGTCCACCTGCTCGAGCAGGGCTATGCCCCCAGCGACATCGTCGTCGCCGGCGACTCGGCAGGTGGCAATCTCGTGCTCATCCTGCTGCAGTCCCTGCGTCATCAAGGCCTGCCTTTGCCGGCCTGCTGTGTCTGCCTGTCGCCGTGGACGGACATCAGCGGTGCCAGCGCCTCGATGCATCACAACCGCCATCATGATCCGATGTTCGCGGCGCGTGCCGTCGCCGGGGTCGGGCGCTTCGTCCTGCAGGGCGTCGATCCCGAACATCCCTGGGTATCACCGGCGCGCGCCGATCTTTCCGGGTTGCCGCCTCTGCTCATCATGGTCGGCTCGACCGAGGTCCTGCGCGACGATGCTTTGCGCGTCGCCGAGAGGGCACGCGCCGCCGGTGTCATGGTGGTCTACGAGGAATGGCATGGCATGCCGCACGTCTTTCCCCTTTTTGCGTCCATCCTGCCGGAGGCGCGGCGCGCCTACGCTCACATCGAGCGCTTCATCGCCGATGTCGAGCAGAACCGCGCCCTCTACGAGTGAGGAGCGCAGCGCTCGCCACGCAGGGCATTGACGGTCAGGGCGGCGCTGATCTCGACGTCGACGAAGCGGCCGGCGAGGTCGGCTTCAGCGGCAGCGAAATGCACGATGCGCTGATTGAAGGTCGAACCCACCCAGTGCCCGGGATAACGCGTCGAGGGACTCTCCACCAGGATCTTCTGGCGCGTGCCGACCATGGCGCGGGTCTTGTCCAGGGTGCTGGCGCTGATCAGGTCCTTGAGACGCTGCAGGCGCTCTTTTTTCACCGCCAGGGGCGTGTCGTCGGGTAGATCGGCGGCGGGCGTACCCGGGCGCGCCGAATAGATGAAGCTGTAGGAGTGGTCCATGTCGGCGACGCGGATCAGGTCGAGGGTGGCTTCGAAGTCGGCGTCGGTCTCGCCGGGAAACCCGACGATGAAGTCCGAGGACAGATGCAGGTCGGGACGGACGGCGCGCAAGCGTGCGATGCGACGCAGATAGTCGGCGCGGTCATGATTGCGTTTCATCGCCGCCAGGATGCGGTCGGAGCCCGATTGCACGGGCAGGTGGACGTGCGAGACCAGCTGCGGCAGGTGACGGTAGCACTCGATGAGTTCATCGCTGAACTCGAGCGGGTGCGAGGTCGTGTAGCGTAGGCGCTGCAGGCCGGGCAAGGTCGCCAGATGTTCGAGCAGGCTGGCGAAGCTCACCGTGCTGCCGTCGTGCTCGCGACCGCGATAGCCGTTGACGTTCTGGCCGAGCAGGGTGATCTCGACCACGCCCTGCGCCAGCAGGTGGGCGACTTCGGCGATGACGTCGTCGAAGGGGCGCGACACTTCCTCGCCGCGCGTGTAGGGAACAACGCAGAAACTGCAGTATTTCGAGCAGCCTTCCATGATCGAGACGTAGGCCTTGCCGCCTTCGACGCGCGGTTCCGGCAGGTGATCGAATTTCTCGATCGTCGGAAAGCTGACGTCGACGACGGGCAGGCGCGCCTGCCGGCGCTGCTTCATCATGTCGGGAACACGATGCAGGGTCTGCGGGCCGAAGATGAGGTCGACGAAGGGCGCCCGTTTGAGCAGCTCTTCACCCTCTTGCGAGGCGACACAGCCGCCGACGCCGATGAGCAGGTGCGGACGCTGTTCTTTCAACTGTCGCCAGCGACCGAGTTCGGAAAAGACTTTTTCCTGGGCTTTCTCGCGGATGGAGCAGGTGTTGAGCAGCAGGATGTCAGCCTCCTGCGGGTCGTTCGTGCGCTCGAGCTGTTCACGCTCCTGCAGAAGGTCGGCGAGACGGGCGCTGTCGTACTCATTCATCTGACAGCCTTGCGTTTCAATATAGAGCTTTTTGCCCACCGTGCGGCATCCTCTGGCTGCTGTGCATCGAGGCGGCGATTATAGCGGTGTCGGCATTTTCCTTAAATGTCATTGAGCGGGAGCAGTGCTGCCTTGTCGGCGCTCAGCGACTCTGGCAGCATCAGCGGCCATGCTTGCCTTTTTGAGGATCACCGTGCGCAAGATCCTGTGTCTGTTCTTCCTGGGGGTGGTCTGGCCGGTCGCGGCGGCCTGGGCGGATGACGTGGCGGCGGCCAAGGCCGCCTTTGCGCAGGGGCAATGGTCGCGTCTCGAGCGTATGGCGCAGGACATGCGCGGTGATCTGCTCGGTGACTTCGTGCAGTATTGGTGGCTGCTCAGTCAGTTGAGCAGCGCACCGAAGCAGCAGATCGATGATTTCCTGGCGCAGGAACCAGACCCCTATATCGCCGAGCGCCTGCGCACGGCCTGGATTCATGAGCTCCTGCGTCGGCAGGACTATGCCGCCATCGAGACGCAGTTCGCACATCTGCAGGCGCCGCATGAGGACAGTCAGTGCGCTGCTTGGCGGGCGCAGCAGATGCTGACGCAGAGCGGCTGGCAAGACCCGGCACGGGCGCGCTGGTTGCAGGCCGAAGCCCTGCCGATGACTTGTCGGCCTTTGTATGAGGCGATGGCAGCGAGCGGTGATCTCGACGAGGATCTTCTTTTTCGCCGTGTCCGCCTCAGTCTGGCGCGTGACGATGAAGCGGAGCTGCGTTTTGAACTGCAGCTGCTCGGCCGTCCCTGGCCGGAGCGTGCCTTGATGCTGGCGCGGACACAGCCGCAATCTTTTATCGCCCAGGCTGATTTTCAAAATCGCCTGCAGCGTGAACTCGTCCTCTTCGCCATCGAGCGTTGCGCGCGCAGTGATCGCGAAGTGGCGCGTCAAGTCTTGCAGGCCCATGTGTCCGAGCTGCCCGCCGGCGCGCGCGCCTATGCCTGGCAGAGCATCGGCTTGCAGGCGGCTTATCATCAGGAGGTCGCGGCGCTCGCCGATTTTGCCCGTGCCGGAACCCTGAGTGCGCCGGCGCGCGAGTGGGAGGCGCGTATGGCGCTACGCGTCGGCGACTGGGCACGGGTGCGCCAAGCCATCACCCATATGGAAGCAAGCCAAGCGCAACAGCGCGTCTGGATCTACTGGCAGGCACGGGCGCTGCTGCAGGCGCACAAGGTGCAGGCGGCACAGCGCCTGCTGGCGCGCTTGAGCGATGACGATGATTATTACGGTCTGCTGGCGCGCGATCAGCTCGGTCCGCTACGGCGTCGTTCCTTCGACGCCGAACCGAGCGCCAGCGCCATGCAGTGGGCTGAACATGCTGCGGGCTTACGCCGTGCTCTCGCCTTGCGCGATGCCGGCTTGCCGTATGAGGCGACGCAGGAATGGAACTGGAGCTTGCGCGATGTCGGCGATACGCAGCTCATCGCCGCCGCTGAACTGGCCTTTCGCCAAGGCTGGTATGATCGCGCCATCTATGCCGCTGAGCGCACGCATGAGCTGCGCAGCCTGCGTCTGCGCTACCTGATGCCTTATCACGAGGTCCTCGTCACTTACGCCGATGAGCTGCATCTCGATCCTGCCTGGGTCTATGGCCTCATCCGCCAGGAGAGCCGCTTCACCACGGTGGCGCGCTCCGGTGTCGGGGCACGCGGTCTGATGCAGATCATGCCGGCGACGGCGCAGTGGGTGGCGCGCCACCTGGGGCTGCATTATCACGTCGCGGCGATGAACGAGGTCGGCGTCAATGTGCAGCTCGGCACTTACTACCTCAAGCACATCCTCGATGAGCTCGATGACAACCCGGTTCTCGCCACCGCCGCTTACAATGCCGGGCCGCGGCGGGCGCGCGCCTGGCAGGGCGATCAGGCCATGGAGGCGGCCATCTATGTCGAGAGCATCCCTTTTGCGGAAACGCGCGATTACGTCAAAAAAGTCATGACCAACGCCGAGCACTACGCCCTGGCTTTCGACGCCAGCCATCGCATGGTCCTGCATCTGCAGGCGGTGCCGGCGCGTACGGGCGCGGTCTTGCAAGGTCCCTGAACCCCGGCGAGCACGAGGAGATCGCGATGCGCCATACTTACGACGCTGAACTGCCGGCTCTGCCGGTGCGGGATCGCCTCCTGCGCGCCCACCCGCAGACGCACCCGGGCAGTCCGCACTGGCGGCAGGATAAATTCGTCAACCAGGAAGAGGGTGTGCGTTCGGGGCGGGCGGTGTGGCGGTGGTTGCGCACGCGGCAACCGCAGCCATGGCCGGCCTGGGTCGAGAATGAGCGCTTTGCCGCGCCATCGCCGCGGCTTGCCGGCGCCGATGCCGGTTGGCGGGTGAGCTTCATCAATCACGCCACCGTGCTGTTGCAGCTCGGTCCCTACAACCTGATCACCGATCCGGTCTGGGCCGAACGCGTCAGCCCCTTCGCCTTCGCCGGACCGCGTCGGGTACGCGCCCCCGGCATCGCCCTGCACGACCTGCCGCCCATCGATCTGGTCCTGCTCAGCCACAATCACTACGACCACATGGATCTCGCCACCTTGCGCTTTCTGCATGAGCGCGAGCGCCCTCTCATCCTCACCGGTCTCGGCAATGGCTTTTATCTGCGCCGCGCCGGTATCGATCACGTGCATGAACTGGATTGGTGGCAGACCTATACTTGGCGCGATCTGTCCTGCCATTTTGTGCCGGCGCGGCACTTCTCCGGCCGCGGTCTCGGTGATCGCGACCAGGCGCTGTGGGGTGGCTTCGTCGTCGACACGGCGCAGGGCAGCCTCTATTTCGCTGGCGACACCGGCTGGGGCGAGCACTTTGCGCAGATCGCCGCGCGCTGGCCTCAGGGTCTGCGTCTCGCCCTGCTGCCGATCGGCGCCTATGAGCCGCGCTGGTTCATGCGTGTGGCGCATATGAACCCTGAGGACGCTGTGCGCGCCTGGCAGACACTCGGCGCCGAACAGGCTCTGGCCATCCACTTCAACACCTTTCAGCTGACCGACGAGCGCATCGATCAGCCGGTGCGCGATCTGCAGGCAGCGATCACCGCCGCCGGTCTGGCGGCGGAGAAGTTCTGGGTTCTGCGTGAAGGCGAAGGGCGCGATCTGCTGCCACCTGGCTAGCCACAGGCGGCAGACCTCCTATTGACAGAGTTGGCCCTGCAGGGATGCCAGGGTCGGCGTGCTCAGGGCGGGACCATGGATGGCGAAGGTATCGCCGCCGTAGATGATCGTACCGGAACTGTCGGGAAAGAGGGTGGCGGTCGGCAGCGAGGAGCTAGAGCTGGAACTGGAACTGGAACTGGAACTGGAACTGGAACTGGAACTGGAACTGGAACTGGAACTGGAGCTGGAGCTGGAGCTGGAAGAGGTGTTGGAGTTCGCCACCGGGGCGTAGAACAGGCGGATATTGCCGGCGCTATCGAGCTGGCTGTAGACGCCGACGACATCACCATCATTGAGGCGCAGCATATAGACGCTGGAGCCGTCGGACAGGGTGCCTGGGATCAGATAATAACTCTGCAGCGGCGCATCGACATTTTGGCCGCTGGCGTAGAGGTAGCAGTTGCGAGCCGGCGTCACCGTGCCGTCGCCTTGATCGATGAAGACCTGCATCTGACCATTGCTGGCGATGTCGATATAGTCCTGAGCGACGATGGCGTTGCCGTTGACCACCACGGTGTGCGAAGCGCTGTACAGGCCGGCGACGCTGACCGCCTGTGTCGTCGATGCCAGGGCGCCGGTGTTGAGCGGGATGCTCGGCGTCCCCGAGGTGCTGACACCGGGGTTGGCATTGCCTCCCGATCCGTTGCAGCCAGTCAGAGCGATGGCGAGAAGACTGCAAGTCCAGCCCGCGATGAGCCTGCTGCGGGAAGCGTATCGATCCATGTGCGCCTCAAGAACTGCCTTTATTATTTTGCGCCACTTTGCACACCGCGGCCGTCGCCGTCAATGAGAGTTTTGCAGCAGCGGCGCGAGAAACCTGCCGGTGTGCGAGAGTGGTGAGCGTGCCACCTCCTCAGGGGTGCCGCAGATCAGCACCTGACCACCACCGGCGCCGCCCTCCGGCCCCATGTCGATGATCCAGTCGGCGGTCTTGATGACGTCGAGGTTGTGTTCGATGACGATGATGGTATTGCCCTGATCGCGCAGGCGATGCAGGACGCCGAGCAGTTGCTCGATGTCATGGAAGTGCAGGCCGGTGGTCGGCTCATCGAGAAGATAGAGGGTCTTGCCGGTGTCGCGTTTGGACAGCTCACGCGCCAGCTTGACGCGCTGTGCTTCGCCTCCGGACAGGGTGGTCGCCGCCTGTCCCAGGCAGATGTAGGCGAGGCCGACGTCGATGAGGGTCTGCAGCTTGCGTGCGATCTGCGGGATGGCGTTGAAGAAGGCGTGCGCTTCTTCGATAGTCATGGCGAGAACTTCGGCGATATTGCGGCCTTTATAGTGAATTTCCAGGGTTTCCCGGTTATAGCGCTGCCCCTGGCAATGGTCGCAGGGGACGAAGATGTCGGGTAGGAAGTGCATCTCCACCTTGATGACACCGTCGCCCTGACAGGCTTCGCAGCGTCCGCCACGGACATTGAAAGAGAAGCGTCCAGCGCTATAGCCGCGCGCACGCGCTTCCGGGGTGGCGGCGAAGAGCTCGCGCAGGGGCGTGAACAGGCCGGTATAGGTCGCCGGATTCGAGCGTGGGGTGCGGCCGATGGGGCTCTGATCGATGTCGACGATCTTGTCGATATGCTCGAGGCCGCTCAGACCGGTGCAGGGCTCGGCCTCGCGATCACAGCTGCCATTGAGGCGGCGCGCCACCAGAGGATAGAGGGTGGCATTGACCAGGGTGGACTTGCCGGAACCGGAGACGCCGGTGACGCAGGTGAACAGACCGACCGGAAAGGCGACGTCGATGTGGCGCAGATTATGGCCATGGGCGTCGTGCAGGATGAGCTGGGCGTGTGGATCTTGGGTGTGACGTTGTGCCGGCAGCGGGATACGGCGGCGACCGCTGAGATACTGGCCGGTCAGGGAGTCGGGGTGTGCCATGATGTCTTCCGGACGCCCCTGCGCGATCACCGCACCGCCGTGGACGCCGGCGCCTGGGCCCATGTCGACGACGTGGTCGGCGGCGCGGATGGCATCTTCATCGTGCTCGACGACGAGCACGCTGTTGCCGAGGTCACGCAGGTGCAGGAGGGTCTTGAGCAGGCGTTCATTGTCGCGCTGATGCAGGCCGATCGAGGGTTCATCGAGAACGTACATGACGCCGACCAGGCCGGCACCGATCTGTGAAGCGAGTCGGATACGCTGCGCCTCGCCACCGGAGAGGGTCTCGGCGGAACGCGCCAGGGTGAGATAGTCGAGGCCGACGTTGACCAGAAAGTGCAGGCGTTCACGGATGCCCTTGAGGATCTTGTCGGCGATCTCACCACGCTGTCCGGACAGATGCAGAGCTTCGAAGTGGGCGAGGGCGGTGCGGATGGGCATCTGATTGATCGCCGGCAGATTGTGTTCGGCGATGAAAACGTGGCGGGCGCTCAGGCAGAGGCGCGAGCCGCCGCAGTCGGGGCAGGGGCTATGGCTGATATAGCGGGCCAGGTCCTCGCGTACGCTCTGCGACTCGGTCTCGCGGTAGCGGCGCTGGAAATGATCGAGGATGCCTTCGAAGGGATGACGGCGCTCGATGCGCTGACCGCGCTCATTGATGTAGGTGAAGGCGATCTCCTCCTGTCCTGAACCGTGCAGCAAGGCCTTACGAATGGCCAGCGGCAGATCGGCGAAGGGGGTGTCGAGGGTGAAACCATAGTGATCCGCCAATGCTTCGAGCAGGATCTGGTAGTAGACATTGCGTTTGTCCCAGCCATGGACGGCACCATCGGCGAGAGACAGGCTGTCGTCGATGATGCGTTCGGCGTCGAAGTATTGCCGCACGCCCAGGCCATCACAGCTGGCGCAGGCGCCGGCCGGGTTGTTGAAGGAGAACAGGCGCGGCTCCATCTCGGTGAGGGCGTAGCCACAGTGCGGACAGGCGTAGCGCGAAGAGAAGATCGTCGCTTCCTCGTCACCGCTCATCGTCTTGATGAGGGCGAGGCCATCGCCTACGCGCAGCGCCGTCTCCAGTGACTCGGCGAGGCGGGTGGCGAGATCGGCGCGGATCTTCAGGCGATCGACGACGACTTCGATGCTGTGTTTGATTTTCTTGTCGAGGGCGGGTACATCATCGAGATCGACGACGACGCCGTCGACGCGCACGCGTACGAAGCCCTGGGCACGCAGCTGCTCGAAGATGTGCAGATGTTCGCCCTTACGTTCGCGCACCAGCGGCGCCAGCAGCATCAGGGCCTGCCCCTCCGGGCGTGCGAGCAGCTGGTCGACCATCTGGCTCACCGTCATCGCCGCCAGGACGCCGCCGTGTTCCGGGCAGCGCGGCTGGCCGACGCGGGCGTAGAGCAGGCGCAGATGGTCATGGATTTCGGTGATGGTGCCGACGGTGGAGCGCGGGTTGTGCGAAGTCGATTTCTGTTCGATGGAGATGGCCGGCGACAGACCCTCGATGAGGTCGACGTCGGGCTTTTCCATCAGCGCCAGGAACTGTCGGGCGTAGGCAGACAGCGACTCGACGTAGCGGCGCTGCCCTTCCGCATACAAGGTGTCGAAGGCGAGAGAACTCTTGCCGGATCCAGACAGGCCGGTGATGACGATCAGCTGATGGCGCGGCAGATCGAGATCGATGTTCTTGAGATTGTGCGTGCGCGCACCGCGTAGACGGATCAGCTCCATACGAGGTCATTCCCGATGACAAGACTCGGACATGCGATTCTAGCCGCATCGCTGTGCCGACGTCGCGAATTTAAGTGAGATGCGGCGGTTTAAGTTACAATGCCGGCGATCTGAATCGGTATCTTTGAGGTGATTCAAGGTGACAGCCACCGAGTTGCGTGCCGTCTTTGCCCTCGCCGGCATCTTTGCCATGCGCATGATGGGGCTTTTCATGATCATGCCGGTGATCGCGCTCTATGGCCGGCAGCTCAGCGACGCGACGCCAGGACGTATCGGTCTGGCGGTCGGTGTCTATGGGCTGACGCAGGCTCTGCTACAGATCCCGATCGGACGCTGGTCCGACCGCATACCGCGCAAGCCTGTCATCGTCGCCGGTTTGCTGCTCTTTGTTCTGGGCGCGGTGGTGGCAGCGCTATCGACGTCGATCTGGGGTGTCATCGCCGGTCGTGCTCTGCAGGGATCGGGGGCGATCTCGGCCGTCGCTCTCGCTCTACTGGCCGATCTGACGCGCGAGGAGCAGCGCACCAAGGCGATGGCGGTGGTCGGCATGACCATCGGGCTGTCCTTCGCCCTGGCCTTCATCCTCGGTCCGCTCATCGCCGGACAGTGGGGCTTGTCCGGGCTGTTCTGGGCGACGGCGGCGATGGCCCTGGTCGGTGTCGTCATGGCGCTCTGGGTGGTGCCTTCGCCCCAGGTGCAAGCGCATGCCGATCCCACCCGCCATCTCGTGCCGATGCGCCGCCTCCTGTTGCATCCGGAGCTGGCGCGACTCAACTTCGGCGTCTTTGCCCTGCATCTGGTGATGGCGGCGAGCTGGTTGCTGGTGCCCGCCTGGCTGGTGCAGGCGCACCTCCCGGTGGCGCATCATGCGCGCGTCTATCTGCCGGTCATGTTGCTCGCCTTTGTCGCCGTGGTGCCTTTCATCATCGTCGCAGAGAAGCGTCGGCGGATGAAACAGATGTTCGCCATGGCGGTCGCCACCATGCTCGTCAGCCTGCTCTGGCTGGCGGCCTTTCACACCCGTCTGGTCGGCATCGTCAGCGGCCTTTTTCTCTACTTCATGGCCTTCAATCTGCTCGAGGCGCTGCTGCCGTCGCTGGTCTCAAAAATTTCTCCAGCCGGCACCAAAGGCGCAGCGATGGGGATTTATTCGACCTGGCAGTTCATGGGGCCTGCCATCGGCGGCAGTCTCGGCGGCTTTCTGATCGGCGCCCATCTGTCGGGGGGCGCTATCGTCCTGCTCGGTGCCGCCGTCGTGGCGATCTGGCTCGTCCTCGTCGTCGGCATGCGCCAGCCGCCCTACCTCAATAATGCCATCCTGCATCTCTTGCCGACCCCGGCGCTCGACCGGCAGCGCCTGCAGGAGCAATTGCTGCAGGTGAGCGGTATCGTCGAGGTCGCCCTGGCGATCGATGAGGGAGTGGTCTACCTCAAGGCCGACAAGCAGCTTTTGAGCGAGGCGGCGATACGGGCCCTGCCCGGCTCCCTGGTCTGGATCTAGGACATGGAGGCCGACACCAGCCTTATGCTAGAGTGTCGCCCATACGGGTGGTGGTCACCCGTCCACAGATGGTGAGGACAAGGTCATGGCAACGCGTGGGGTCAACAAGGTCATACTGATCGGCAACATCGGCAAAGATCCGGAGACGCGCTATCTGCCTTCCGGTGGGGCTGTGACCAATATCACCCTGGCGACCAGCGAGAGCTGGAAGGACAAAAATACCGGCCAGCCGGTCGAGCATACCGAATGGCATCGCATCGTCTTTTACGGCAAGCTCGCCGAGATCGCTGGGCAGTATCTGCGCAAGGGCAGCAAGGTCTTTGTCGAAGGCTCTTTGAGCACGCGCAAATGGCAGGACAAGCAGACCGGCCAGGATCGCTATAGTACCGAGATCCGCGCCCAGAACATGCAGATGCTCGACAGTCGCCAAGGCGGTGGTGAAGCGGCTGCTTATCAGGGTGAGGAGCAGGACATGTCCTATGCCGGTGGTTTCCCCGGCGAAGAGTCCTATAGCGCCCAGGCGCCCAGCCGCCCGGCCGCACCAGCACCGGCAAGGAACACGGTCGACAGCAATTTCGACGACGATATCCCGTTCTGAGGGATTTTTAAAAACAGTCGATAAATTAAGCGAAGTCATCGATTTGACTTCGCTTTTTTTGTGCCGTGAAGCCCATGAAGTGCCCCCGGTCTTTGTCCGGCCGGTCAGGTCAATGATACCGCTCCAGAGCTGCTCGATCCCCGCGGTAGTTCCGCTGGAAGACCGGGATGACCCGGCGAGTAGAGGATCTGGCCGAGTGTCTGGATGGACGGCTTGACGCGAGATCATCTCCCGCAATTCTTCTTGGCCGTGCTACGGCCCCCGCATAGGCGAAGTACGTCCGTTGATCACCACGTGGAGGCCAACGGCGGGATCAAGCCGCTCGCGGTGGCGACAAAAATGCCCATCAGACGTTGAAAAGCGACACCGTAAGGGCCAGGCGTCATATCATGTCGTGTGGCAGGGTCAAGCGGCTTTAGGGCTGCGGCGCCGAGGCGTAACATCCCAGTCAAAGGTGAGTAGCAAGAGAGCGCAGAGCAT
>JAKBFV010000098.1 GCA_021833365.1 Pseudomonadota bacterium
TCGGGTGCTGCCAGAGCGGTGCCAGCCTGTGCTAAGGTAGACCTTGGTGTCGTGGCGGGCTCTGCCAAGCCTGAGCACAGGACGAGACAGCCTAGGAATCCTCATGTCGCACATCCCTTCCTCCTTGGCGTTGCCGGAGGGCCTCTGGGTGCTCACCGCCAGCCAGCGCCAGAAGCGTAGCCTGACCGAGCAACTGACACGCGCAGCCGTGCGGGATGGCGCCATCGCCATGCGGCCGCCGCAAGTCGCTACCCTCGAGGAGTTTCTGCAGTCCTGGCTCGATCGCCAACGCTTCAGCGGCATCCTGCCGGCGTCTTTGCAGTGTGCTCTGCTGTTGTCGGCGCGCCAGCAGGAGTGGCTGTGGCAGAGGGCGATCGCGGAGGTCGGGGTCGATGCCCCTTTGCTGCATGGCGAGGGTCTGGCGGCCTTGGCGCAGACCGCTGCCGAGCTGGTCAGTGCCTGGCAATTGCAGGTGCCGGCTGTGTTCGAAACGCATGAGTACCGTGCTTTTGTGCGTTGGTCGGCGCGCTTTCATGAGCTCGCTGCGAGCCTTACTCCCGGCGTCGTCTGGATGTCACCGGGGGATCTGCTGTCGGCTATCATCGCGGCGTTGCCTTCGACGCACACGAGCTGGCCGCAGCGTCTGGCGCTGTTTGGATTCGAGGAGCTGACGCCGCAGCAGGAGGCGCTCATCGCCGCCTGGCGTGGCATCGGTGTCGATGTCGAGACCTGGCAGCCGCAGGTGCCGCCCCTGGCGGAGGTCACGCGTACAGGCTATGTCGACACGCGCAGCGAGCTCTATGCAGCGGCGTGCTGGGCCAGGGATGCGATGGCCGCCGGCAAGACGCAGCTCACCGTGGTGGTGCCTCGGTTGGCTGCTTTGCGGCCGCTGGTGGAGGAGGTCTTCGATGCCGTTTTGCATCCGCAGGCGCGCTATGCCGCCGCGCCCGGCGGGCGTGACTACAATCTGTCCCTGGGCCTGCCGCTCGCTCGCCAGCCGCTCGTCGCGACGGCGCTGGCGCTGCTCAGGATCACTTACAGTCCGGTGGCGGTAGAGCAGCCCCTGTTCTGGTCTTTGCTGCGCTCACCCTACTGGTCAGCGGCGCTCGATGAGTCGGCGGGGCGGGCACGCCTGGAGGCGGTGGTGCGCGAGCGTCTGCCGCTCTCGGTCTTTCTGACCCAGCTCAAGGCGCATGCTGACCGCCAGGACCTGCCGCAGCTAGGCGCACATCTGACGACGATGATGCGTCTACGCACAGAAAGTTATCAGCGGCCGGGGCGACAGCCGCCCTCGGCGTGGGCCGAGGTCTTTTTGCGCACTTTGAACGAGATCGGCTGGCCGGGTCAGCGCCCGCTCAGTTCCGCCGAACATCAGGCGCGTGAGGCTCTGCAGACCCTCCTGGTGCAGGAACTGCCCGCCATCGAAGCGCTGGGGGCGCAGCTCGATGTCAGCGCCGCCCTCGCCGAACTTTCCCTCGCCGCCGAGCGCCAGCTTTTTCAGGCGCAGACGGAAGGGACACCGCGCCTGCAGATCCTCGGTCTGTTCGAGGCCATCGGCAGTAGCAGCGAAGCCCTCTGGGTCACCGGCATGGATGATACGACCTTGCCGGCGCCGGCGCGTCCGCATCCCTTGCTGCCGACAGTGGTGCAGCGCACTGCGCGCATTCCGCACGCTTCGGCGGAGCGTGAACTGCAGTTCAGCCGGCAGATTCTCGAGCACCTGCAGCGCTGTGCGCCGACCCTGGTGTTCAGTTATCCGCTGCGCGATGGCGACCAAGCCCTGCGGCCCTGCCCCTTGATCGCTGCTCACCGTGAACAGCCGGCGGCGCCGCTCGCGCCGTATTTTCCGGTGCAGGTCACGACACTAGAGAGCTTGCGCGATGAGCGTGGCCCGGCGGTGCCGGCCGATGAGGTCCTGTCCGGCGGCACCGATCTGCTCAAGAGCCAGGCGATCTGCCCGCTGTGGAGCTTCGTTCGCTATCGCCTCGGTGCCGCCCCTCTCGCCCATCCCGTCGATGAGCTCGCTGCGACCGATCTCGGCAATATCTACCATCTGGCGCTGCAGGCTTTCTGGGACGCGACACGCACCCATGCGGGTCTGCTTGATCTGATCGCCAAGGACGCCCTGGTGCCGGCCGTGGACGTCGCTGTGCAAGCGGCCTTTGCGCAGGCCGGGCGTGGCCGTCCTTTACCTCTCGGGCCGGTGCTGCAGGACTGTCTGCAGGAAAAAGTCAGCGCCGATCTTCTCGACTGGTTGCAGATCCATGAGGCAGCGCGCCAGCCTTTCGCGGTGTACGCCCTGGAGGAGAAGCGCGAGATCGAAATCGCCGGCGTGCGCATCAAGACGCGTGCCGATCGCATCGATCGTCTCCTGCCGGACGTGGGTCTCGTCGTCATCGACTACAAGACCGGAGCCGTCGATCGCTGGCGGAGCTGGCGCGAGAGCCGCATCAGCGAGCCCCAGGTGCCGCTTTATGGCGTCGGCCTCGTCGCCGCCGGTGAAAGGGTGAGCGGTGCTGCCTTGGCCGGTTTGCGCCGCAACAAGGGAGTGCTCGACGGCTTCCGGGGCGTGACCGAGGGCGATGCGGTGTTACCGCAGGTGCTTTCCCTGGCCGCCGACCACGCTGCCCGAGCGCCGGTCTTCAGCGCCGCTTTGCACCCGGACTGGCAGGCTCTGCTGGCGGCATGGCAAGAGGCACTGGCGTCTCTGGCGCGCGAAATCAGAGAAGGTGAGGCCAGTCTGCGCGTGCGCCGGCTGAGCGATCTTGAGTATTGTCCGGTCAAGCCGGTGCTGCGCCTGGCCGAGCTGCAGGAATTTCTCTCCGAGTATGACGAGGCCCAACGCTCATGACGACCATCCTTGATGCCGCCGAGCGCGAGCGCGCCCTCGCTGTCGAGCAGTCCTTCATCATCCAGGCGCCGGCGGGATCGGGCAAGACCAGTTTGTTGACGCAGCGCTTTCTCGCTCTGCTGGCCTGTGTCGAGCGTCCCGAGCAGATCCTCGCCATCACCTTCACGCGCAAGGCCGCCGCCGAGATGCAGCATCGCATCATGGCGATGCTCGAGGACGCCGCTGCGGTCCGCGATGGACGACGCCCGGAACCGACCCATGCGCATGAGCGTCGCGCCCATGACCTGGCGACAGCCGCTCTCCGCCATGCCATGGCACGGCGCTGGGACGTGCTGGACAATCCGGCCATGCTGCGGGTGCAGACCATCGACGCCTTCTGTGCCTCTCTGGTGCGTCAGATGCCGCTGTTGTCGCAGATGGGGGCGAGTGTCGAACCTGCCGAGCGCCCCGAGCTGCTCTACCAGCAGGCGGCGCGCCATACCCTGGACCTGCTCGAAGCCGGCGATGCCCTGGCCCTGGCGGTGCGCACTCTGCTCGCCCACCTTGCCTTCAAGGTCGAACAACTGGAGTCGCTCCTGGTCGACCTGCTGGGCAAGCGCGATCAGTGGATACGCCTGCTGGCGCCACTGTGGCAGGATGCTCGCGGTGATGCACCGCTGAGTGCGCCTCTGCGCGGGTTTTTGCAGGGCAGCCTGGTGGCAGCCATCCAGGCCAGCCTGGCGGCGGCGACCAAGCACGCCGATACCCTGCGTGTCCTGCGGCCGTTCGCCAGCTATGCCGCCGGTCATCGTCACGATGACGCCGGGCTGGCGGTGCTCGCCGCCTGGGATGGGCAGTTCACCGGCAGTGCCGCCGATCTGCCGGTCTGGCGCGCTCTGCGCGTGTGGCTGCTGACGCGTGAGGGAGCGCCGCGCAAGCGCCTCACCCAGGCGGAGGGCTTTCCGACGGCCAAGGACGGTGGTCAGCCGGCGCTCAAGGAGCAGTTTCAGAGTTTACTGGCGACCCTGCCGGCCGATCTCATCGAGGCGCTGGTGAGCTGTGCAAAGCTGCCTGATCCCGTCTACACCGAAGAGGATTTCGCCGCCCTCAACGCGCTGCTGGTCGTCCTTAAACAGGCGGCGCTGGAGCTGATGCTGGTGTTCTCGGCCGCCGGTGCCATCGATTTTGCCGAGATCCAGGGGCGCGCCCTGCTCGCTCTCGGGGATGACGGTGAGCCCAGCGATCTCGCTTTGGCCCTCGACGACCAATTGCGTCATCTGCTCGTCGATGAGTTTCAGGACACCTCGCATGCCCAGTTTCACCTGCTCGAGAGGCTGACCGCCGGCTGGTCGCCCGGCGATGGTCATACGATCACTGTCGTCGGTGATCCCATGCAGAGCATCTATCGTTTTCGTGAGGCCGACGTCGGGCTCTTCCTCAAGGCACAGCAGAGTGGTATCGGCCATCTGGCGCTGGAGCCGCTGGTCTTGCGCAGCAATTTCCGCTCGACGCAGGCGATCGTCGACTGGAATAACGCGACGTTCGCGCGCGCCTTCCCGACGACCAGTGACATCGCCACCGGCGCCGTCACCTACGCGCACAGTGTCGGCGTCAAAGCGGCGGATACGGACACGGCGGTCAGCGTTTGGCCCTATGATGGTCGGCCTGGCGAACGTCGTGAGGCGGACGACATCCTCGACATCCTCGCGCATACGCAGCGCGAGGGCGGGGGGAGTGTCGCCATTCTGGTGCGTACGCGTAACGACATCGTCGACATCGCCCATGAGTTGCGCCAGCACGGCCTACCTTATCGCGCTGTGGAGATCGAGCGTTTGAGCGGACGTCAGTCCATTCAGGACATGATGGCGCTGACCCGTGCCCTGCTCACCCAGGCAGATCGTGTGCACTGGCTGGCCCTTTTGCGTGCCCCCTGGTGCGGCTTGACCCTGGTCGACCTCTTCGCTTTGGTCGGTGCGCCGGATGCCGCTGACCGTACGGTCTGGGAGCAGATGAATCGCCCTGCCGTGGTCGCCACGCTGAGCGCCGATGGCCAGCAGCGTCTGGCGCATGTGCACGCTGTTTTTGCGGGTCTGCTGGCGGAGAACGGCCGCCTGTCCTTGCGCCAGCAGGTCGAGAAGGCCTGGTGGCAGCTCGGTGGCGATCGCCTGCTGCAAGGTGCGGCACAGATGCAGGACGCCATGACCTTTTTTGCGCTTCTCTCGGCTTTGGAGGAACAAGGGGGGCTGGATGAGGCGCGCTTCGACGATGAGGTGCAGCGTCTGTTCGCGACGCCGGAAGCGGCAGCAGGCATCGTCGAGATCCTCACCATCCACAAGTCGAAAGGACTCGAGTTCGACACCGTCCTTCTTCCTGGCCTCGGTCGCCAGCCGCGCGCCGATGACCCGGCCCTGCTGCTTTGGGAAGAGGTGACGCTGCGCCAGCGTGACGATGCCGGTCTGCTGCTGGCACCGATCCGTCACGCCGAAACCGATGCCAACCCGATCTATCGCTATGTCAGCGAACTCAAACAAGTGAAGGCCAGGCATGAGGCGGTACGGCTTTTATACGTCGCGGCGACGCGCGCCAAGCGCCGTCTGCATCTGTTCGCGAAGGCCAAGCGCAGGGCCGATGGCGAAGTCAGTCCGCTGCCAGGATCGGGCCTCGAGCTCCTGTGGCCGGCCCTGGCGGCCGCCTTTACCAACAGCGCTGTGTCAGAAGAGGTGGAAGAACCGCGGCATGAGCGCACATCAGCTTGGCAGGATCTCGCCGTGCCGCCGCTGCGCCGTCTGACAGCGGCGACCTTAGGCGCCCTGCCGTCCCCGCCTGTGCCAGCCGTGGCGCCGAGTCGCGGCAGTACCACGTCTTTGCCGGATATGGCCAGTGATCATCATCGTATCCTCGGCATCGTCGCGCATCGCCTGCTCGAGGAGTTTGCGCGCCAGGGGCTGGCGGCGTGGTCGCGCGCGCGTCTGCAGGCGCAGCGGGCGCCACTGATCCATCTGCTGACGCAGCAGGGTCTGACCGGAGATCGCCATGCGGCGGTCGATGAACTCATCGATCTGCTCGGTGCCTGTCTCGATGAGCAGCAGTTCCGCTGGATCTTCGACCCAGCGCATACCCTGCAGCCAGAGTTCGAAGTGCTGCTGCTGGATGAAGGCGTATGGCGTCGGCGGCGTCTCGATCTGCTGTTCCAGGATGGCGAAGGTGTGCACTGGATCATCGACTGGAAGTCCGATCACGGCCATTTCGATGACGCGGCGCTGCTGCGCGCGCACGGCGAGCAGTTGCAGCGTTACCGCAGCGCCGTCGCCTCTTTGATGAGCGGACGGGTGAGGGCGGGGGTCTACTCCTTGCAGCAACGACGCTTGGTCGAGATGTGAAGCAGGTAGAGCGCATCGGATGGAGGATCTCGATGTCCGCGAAATCGCGCTCGTTGTCGGGGGCGACAGCGCAACGCTGCGCAAGTCATCAACAAGCCGTTAAAAACCCTTCCCGCGTCAGCGTCAGCCCTCAGCTGAGGGCGGGGAGGATATCAAATTTTTGTCACTTGCATCTGCCTACGGCTTTGCTAGTCTGACCGTCGATACTTATGCCGCAAGACGCCTCAAGGAGCAGGCCCATGCTGGACCAAACCTTGCGCCCGTCGGTGCTGTTTTCCGATGCACAGCACACCTGTTGGTGTTTTCATGACCTTGCCCACGC
>JAKBFV010000099.1 GCA_021833365.1 Pseudomonadota bacterium
GTCGAACCGCTCCGCGAATTCATCGAGAACAATGCCCTGGCCGTCGCCAATCTCGATATTTAAAGCGCAAGGGTCAGCAAAGAACGGCAAGGGCGCTGGCGCGGTTCTTGTACGATCTGGCCGGGGCTTACAGATACAGCGCCACCACCGCGGCCAGCACAGCCTCTACGACCCGCAACGGCCGTGGCTGTCGCCTGTTGCCACCGGCCAAGGAGCGATAACCACATCTCTGTCTCGCGCTGCACACGGGGGCGTGTTCTGCCAAAACAAGGTAGGACGCGCCCTCTGCTTTATCCTGGAATAGGGCGGGATGAAGAGATCAAATGATGTCGGGACGTAACACTTGGCACTCTCATGGACTCGAGTTACAATCTGACCAATCTAGTCAGAGTTTTGGGGTTTTCATGCGCACCTGGCAAATCCAAGAAGCTAAAGCCCACCTGTCGGAACTCGTGCGAGAGACCGAGAATACCGGACCGCAGGAAATCACCTGGCATGGACGGTCCGTGGCCGTGGTGGTGTCCAAGGCCGAATATGAACGGCTCAGCGGTGCGGGGCAATCGCTGGTTGAGTTCATGCGTCGTTCACCGCTGTTTGACACCGATGACGTGGATCTCACGCGGAACGTTGACCGCACCCGCGAGGTGATCATTTGAGTTATCTGCTCGACACCAACGTCCTGTCTGAGTTACGGCGCCGTGACCCCGATGCCAACGTGCTCCAGTGGTTTGCAGAACGCCCTGCCAACACGTTGTTCCTAAGCGTTCTGACCGTGGGTGAGTTGCGCAAAGGCATCGAAGTACTGGCAGACAGGCCGCGCCAGTTGGCTCTGCTTGACTGGCTGGAAACCGAGTTACCCTTGTTTTTCTCCGGCCGCATTCTTCCTGTCGACACCCAGGTCGCCGAGCGATGGGGACGTCTGATGGCACAAGCCCAACGACCACTGCCTGCTATTGACAGCCTGCTCGCAGCCACCGCGCTCACGCACAACCTGACACTGGTCACTCGCAATCTACGAGATTTTCAGCATCCTGATCTGAAGGTCATCGACCCTTGGTTGGGGGTCATGGTGAGAGTTAGGGGGTGCGGATAAAATCTTGGACTGTTTCGCATAACTAGGAAAAACGGCTATGTGCAAACCGAGGTTGGATAATTCGCCAAGTGGCAAACTGGCCAATCAGGGGCTCTGGTTGGTACCATCAAATGTACTGAGACTTAATGGGTGCCAAAAATTTTAACACCTGCGGTTGTGGCTGCCTTCGCTAAGCTGACATCAAGCGTCGCCAACGGCATTCCTGTCCGTAGCGACAGTTCCAAATAAGAAGCATCGTAGGCCGACAGTTTGTAGCGACGTGCAAGGTTCAATGTATCGCCCAAGGCATGTGTCGCTGTCGCTTGATCAACTGAAATGTTAAGGCGCCCGAGGACAGCAATGTAGTGTTGCGAGTCGGCTTCAGTTACAATCTCCTTGGATTCGAGCTTGGCAAGCACATTAGCAATTTCGAGTGCTAACAGCGACGGTACGACAGCTTGTGAATCTTTAAGGGCTGTCAGTATTTCAGCAGCGTAAGCCGCACCTGACGGGTTGGTTTGTGGTGCCAACCATAGCAGGGCCACCGAGGCATCAAGAACAAAAGTCACGCACGCCCCTCGTCAATTAGCGCCTTCAGATCAATACCTGCTCCCGATTTGTGAGCCTTCATAAAGGAGAGCATGTCATCAACGGCGGCCATTGCATCCAATTTTTTGCTTCCTTGCGCTGGCACAAGGTCTGCCACTGCCTCACCTCGCAGGGTGATAGTATAGCGATTGCCGGCCTGGATGCCTCGCAACAGTTCCGGCAATTTTGTCTTTGCTTCATAGGATCCAACTTCGATATTCATGACTGCTTGCTCCACCCCTACATATAGACCAGTATATAGACCAGTCATTGCAAGTCAAGGTTATAATGACAGTTGGGTCAACCATGTTTTGCACGAAACGGACACCTATCTTTTATGACCTGGCTTCGGGTTTCCAACCTCAGCTTGCACATAGCTGGAAAAACATCCGGCAGTGACAGGTGGGGCGCGCCCTCTGTTTTATCCTGGAATAGGGCGGGATGAAGAGATCAAATGATGTCGGGACGTAACATACCCCATCAGCGAGAGCCGGTGGCAGCGGTAGTACAGACCGACGTTGCCGGTCAGTAGAGTCTAGGGTTGGATGTAGGCTCACGAGAACAGATCGGAGTGCGTCCCGCTGCGCACGAAAACGACCAGGCTGCTCTTGCCCGAGTCATCGAGCGTGTAGATCAGCAGCGTCATGGCCTCTTTCAGCCGGTTCATGTCGTACCGGCCGGAGTGGGACAGGCGCTGCCAGTCCTTGAGGAAGTCCTTGGTGTAGTCCGACGCGCGAGGCAGGTTTGCCCGCTTACTTGCGGCTGGCTTCTTCGAGCTCATTCAGCAGAGCGTCAGCGGTTGCCAAGCGAGCGCGACGGCGTTGGCCTCGGCGATGGCGACGCGGCTGGTGGCGTTCGGTGCTTTGAGCGCGAACGGCAGTTCCTTGTCGGCAACGACACGGGTCAGGAACACGCGGATCGCATCGGAGACGGTCAGGCCCATCGAGGCCAGCGTTTCCGCAGCCTGCGCCTTGACCTGCTCGTCCACGCGAACGTGAACCATAGCAGTGGCAGCAGCCATGATGGCCTCCTATTGCGACTGATTTAGATACAATGGATCGTACAGCATCGGCAATCGCAAGGTGACACCCCCATGGCTTCCTTTCATGCCGTTGCCGTAGATCGAGAACTTGCTCAAGAGCACCTGACTGTTGATTTGCGCTGAAACCTGAACCGCACCCCCCCGTGGCACAGTAGTGGGTGCAACTCAACGACCCGCAAGCCGGCGGCAAGCCGCACGCTAGGAGTTTTTTATGCATGACATCCTTTGTCCGCACTGCGGCAAGGCTTTCAAGATCGATGAATCCAGCTATGCCGACATCCTCCAACAAGTGCGCGATGCCGCTTTTGAGCAGCAGCTGCATGAACGCTTGACCTTGGCCGAGCAGGAAAAACAGACGGCGATCGAACTCGCTACCATCCGGCTCAGCCAGGAATGGCAGCAGAAGAGCGCCGTCCAGGAAGTCGAAATCGAGCAGTTGAAGTCCCGCCTCGCTGCCGGCGACATCAGCCGGCAATTGGCGGTGAACGAGGCCTTGAGTACGGTGGAGAAGGAGCGCGATGCCCTCACCCATGCTTTGGCGCAGGCGCGTCAGGATCAGGAGAAGGCAGCACGCTGGGCTGAGGAGAAGCTGGTCCATGCCGTACACCAGGCGGCCGTACACAAGGACGTCGAGATTCAGGCGCTCAAGGCACAGGTCGAGGCGCTGGCGGTGACGCAGAAGCTGGCTCTGAGCGAAGCGGTGCATGCGGTGGAGAAGGAGAGGGATGCGCTGCAGAACCATCTGCAGCGGGCGCAACTGGAAAAACAGATCGCCGAGAAGTCGCTCAGGGAAAAGTACGAGACGCAGATCAAGGATCGCGACGATGCGATAGAGCGCCTGCGCGACATGAAGGCGCGCCTGTCGACGAAGATGGTCGGCGAGACTCTGGAGCAGCATTGTGAGACGGAATTCAACCGTATCCGTGCGACGGCGTTTCCACACGCCTATTTCGAAAAAGACAATGACGCGCGTACCGGCAGCAAGGGCGATTACATCTTCCGTGATTTCGATGCAGAGGGTACGGAGATCGTCTCGATCATGTTCGAGATGAAGAACGAGAGCGAGCGCACGGCGACAAAAAGCCGGCATGAGGATTTTCTCAAAGAGCTCGACAAGGACCGCCATGAAAAAGGCTGCGAGTACGCCATCCTCGTGTCCCTGCTCGAGCCCGACAGCGATCTCTACAACACCGGCATCGTCGACGTCTTTCACCGCTACCCGAAGATGTACGTGGTGCGGCCACAGTTCTTTATCCCCATCATCACTCTGCTGCGCAATGCCGCGCTCAAGGCCCTGCAGTACAAGACCGAGCTGGCGCTGGTGAAGGCGCAGAATATCGACATCACCAACTTTGAGAACGATCTCGACGCCTTCAAGGGGGCCTTCGCCAAGAACTACGAGCTCGCGGCGCGCCGCTTTGAAACGGCGATCAGCGAGATCGACAAGTCCATCGATCACCTGCAGAAGACCAAGGATGCCCTGCTCGGAGCCGACCGCAATCTGCGCCTCGCCAATGACAAGGCGCAGGATGTGACGATCAAGAAACTAACGCGCGGCAATGCGACGATGGCGGACAAGTTCGCCGCGCTGCAGCGAACGGAATAGGCCGCCGATACGATTCAGCCGGGACGTTGTGCCGGACCCGCGGCCAGGCCGGCTTCGGCGATCGCCCGCTCGGCAGCCACTTTATCGATCATCGCCTTGATGGCGACATCGATGGCGCTGTCCGCGCTGTAGTCGGCGACGGCAGCGAGATGCGTGCGCCCATCGGCGAGCAGCTTTTGCGCCTGCAGGCGCGCGCCGCTCTTGCCCTTGGTGTAGACCGCGATCGAATGGCCGCCTTGTTCCTTGACCAGGCGCATGCATGGGATGTCGGTCTCGCCATCGCCGATGAAGACCATGTTCCGGAAGGGGACGGCGCGTTCCTCGGGGCGGACGTACTGGTTGATCTGGCTGTTGTCATGCACGTCGAGACTGCCCTTGTTGATGCGGAACAGGTATTGCGTCTTGGTCGTGTAGTTCACCGCCAGTGCCGGCCAGTAAGCGACGCCATTGTGGTCATACATGAAGCCGGAGGCGAAGATGCGCTCGAACTGGTGGGCGATGCGCGTGCCGGCGATCATCTCGCGCAGACCCGAGGAGATGATGAAATGCTGCACCGCCAGGTGGCGCTCGCGGCCATAGGCATTGATGCGCTCGAACCAGGTTTCGACGCCGGGAAAGAAGGTGATGTTGGCGCCAAAGTCAGCAAAATCCTGGCGCCGCACCGGCACCCGCGCGCGTGCCGCCTTGTCGATCATGAGCTGCATATAGGCGAGGATTTCATCGGCTTCCTGGGTCTGTGCCATCTCCTTGGCCTCACGCCAGAAGGCACGTGGCTGCATCTTCAGAGCCGGGACAAAGTCGTACTCCTGCATATTGCCCGGTGCCAGGGTGCCATCGAAATCATAGGCGATCACAAAGGGTTGGTGTTTTTTGGCCATGGACGGGGTTTTTCCTCACGCGATGCTGCGGCGTCCGACCGGCGGTGATAGCCGGGCCGGACGCTGTCTCCTGACGCCATCAACGACCGTAATAGGCCTGCAGGCTGGCCTGACCGAGAGCGTTCTGGTGCAGATAGTAACCGACCATGGCGGCCGGTGAGTCGGTCTGCAGCGGCAGCTTGTCGACCTTGAGCGCGTAGACGGTGAAGATGTAACGGTGCGGCTTGTCGCCGATCGGCGGACAGGGGCCACCATAGCCGGGCATACCGAAGTCGGTGCGGCTCTGGATGGCCGAGGCCGGCATGCGGCCGCTGTGCGGATCACCGGCACCGGGGGCAATGGCCTGCGTCGTCGCCGGCAGATTGAACACCACCCAATGCCACCAGCCGCTGCCGGTCGGGGCGTCGGGATCGTACAGGGTCACGGCAAAACTCCGGGTACCCGCCGGTGCGCCCTGCCATTGCAGGGCCGGCGAGACATTGTCACCGCTGCAGCCAAAACCTTTGAACACCTGGTGCATGGACAAGGTGGCGTTGGCGGCGACGGTCGGACTGCTGAGGCTGAAGGGCTCGGCGTGGGCGAGGCCGGTGGCCAGGGCGAGCAGGCCCAAGGCAGCGCGGGAAGGGGACATGATCGATACTCCAGGGCAGTGGTGGATGAGGCTAGGCGGCGAAAGCCGGGCGTGCCGCCAGGCGTTGTCGCCAGTCCAGCAGATGCGGATGGCGGGCGTCCGGCTGACAAGCGACGACACGGGCAAAATCGACACTGACCAGAGCGGTGATGTCGGCGATGCTGAAGTGTTCTCCGGCCAGGAAAGGGTGATCGCGCAGACGCTCATCGAGGGTGTCGAAGAAGACGGCGATGCGCTCCAGGCCGCGTGTGGCGAGGGCAGGGATCTGGGCGTAGGGGCGCAGGCCGGGCAGGGCACGGTCGACCATGGCCGGCGAGCTGTTGCGAAAGGCCTCGGCCACCGCCATCAGACCTTCGAATTCGGCGCGCCAGTTCCAGCTCGCCACCTGCGCCTTATCCCAGGCCGAGTGGCCGAGCAGGGGCGGTTGTGGGAAGCGCTCTTCGAGATAGGCGGCGATGGCGGCGTTGTCACGCAGGAGCTCGCCGTCCTCCGTGCGCAGCACCGGCACGGTGCAGGCGGGATTGATGAGACGAAAGTCGGCGGAGAACTGCTCGCCGGCGCGCAGATCGACATTCTGCCGCTGCACGGCAACGCCTTTTTCTGCCAGCAGGATGCGCGCCCGGCGCGGATTCGGCGCCATGGCAAAGTCATACAGAGTCATCATATCGCGGTCCT
>JAKBFV010000031.1 GCA_021833365.1 Pseudomonadota bacterium
CCCCGGAGAGCTGATCGTGGCGACCCAGGGTTGCGACAGTGCGCTTCTTTACGCGCCCCTGGTCGTCCCGATAGGACTCGACCAGTTGCACGTAACGGCGACCTCCAGAGTTGGTGAGCTTGACAAACATGCCGCCACTATAACATCAGTAGGAACCATGTCAATCATGGCTTTCTATTAAAAAACGTGCCACCACAAGAGTTTTGCAAAAACGCCCCGCAAACCCGCATGAATACTAGACAGAGGGCATCAAAATGGAGTGTTTTGAAGGGCGAACTGTCGAACTCGGGGGTGCTATCTGGTTTGTCCAATATCGTGAATGGAATTTCCACGATGAGAAACAAAATGTCTGATGCTCATGGGGTATCGTACAAACCCAGTCGTCATCATGCGAAATTAGCCGTGAATGCTGCCAAGACTTTGACCGATTTTTTGTTTGATACGGTGTCTTACCAGATTGAAAAGGGTCATCTGAAGAAAAAATAGCGTCATACATGGCGCTCTGAGCACTGCCGGCCTCATGGCCGGTTTCAAGGCGTCGGCGGCGTGACCAGGGTGCGCAGGGCCGCCTCGATATCGGCATCAGTGGCGCCCTTGGCGACGAGGAGATGCTGGGCTCCGGCGCTGTGTGCCAGATCGGCGAGGCGCTGGCTGACGACGAGGAGCTGCGTGCGCGTCCAGTCCGCTCCGGCGCAGTCCTGCCAGTGGCGCAGAGCTTCAGCGCTGCTGATCAGGGTGAGCGCTGGTACGGCTGTCGTCAGCAAGGTGGCGATGTCTGCCCGGCTCGTCGCTGGCAGGATACGCCGATAGACCTCGAGGTAGTCGACCTGGGCGGCGCGCGCGCGCAGGGTGTCGGCGAGCAGTTCGCGGCCACCGACACCGCGCACGATGAGGACGTGCCGGGGGTGCTGCAGGAGGGCCATGGCGAGCAGGCCATCGCTGTCGGCGTTGTCGGGTTGCTCGCCATGCAGGGACTGCGCCGCCAGAGCGGCGGCGGTGCTGGCGCCGACGGCGATGAGGGGGGCGGCGAGCAGATGTGGCGCCTGCTCGCGCAGGCAGGGCAGGCCATGTTCGACGGCGGCGACGCTGATGAAGACGACGGCATCGACGGTAGTGCTGGCGAGTGTCGCCAGAACCTGCGCCGGTGGGGTCTGTGCTTCGGTGGCGAGCAAGGGGATATGGGTGCAGCGGACGCCGAGAGCGCTGAGTCGTCGACACAGGCGGGCGCCGGGCAGGGCAGGCCGGGTGACCAGCAGGCTCACCCGCGCTAGCGGCAGAGACTCAGGCATGCAGGGCGGCGAGGAGGTCATCGGCACCTTGCGCGAGCAGATCCTCGGCGACGGCGATGCCGAGTGCCGCCGGGGCGTCACCTGTGCCGCGGCGCTCGGCGTGCAGGATGCGGCTGCCATCGACGGCGCCGACCAGGCCGCGCAACCAGAGTTCACCATTGTGCTCGATGGCGTGACCGGCGATCGGCACCTGACAACCGCCAGCGAGGCGCTCGTTCATGGCGCGTTCAGCCGCGACGCAGCGGGCGGTGGCGGCATCGTGCAAGGGGGCCAGCAGTTCATGCAGACGTCGGTCATCGCTGCGGCATTCGATGCCGACGGCGCCCTGGCCGACGGCCGGCAGCAGGGTCGTGGTCGGTAGATGGGTGTTGATGCGCTCGCCAAAACCGAGGCGGATGAGACCGGCGCAAGCGAGGAGGATGGCGTCGAACTCGCCAGCGTCGAGCTTGGCGAGGCGGGTGTTGACGTTGCCACGCAGATCGAGGATCTGCAGATCCGGGCGCAGAGCCCGCAACTGGCACTGCCTGCGCAGGCTCGACGTGCCGACGCGGGCACCGTGCGCCAGGGCGTCGAGACCCTGGCCGGCGTGCGTCACCAGGGCATCGCGGGCGTCTTCGCGGGCGCAGATCGTCGCCAGCATGAGGCCGGGCGGAAAGGCCATGGGCACGTCTTTGATCGAGTGTACGGCGAGATCGGCGCGGCCATCGAGCAGAGCGTGCTCGAGCTCCTTGACGAACAGACCCTTGCCGCCGATCTTGGCCAGGGGGGTGTCGAGGATGCGATCACCCTGCGTGCTCAGGGTCAGCAACTCAACTTCCAGACCGGGATGGGCGCGCAGCAGACGGTCGCGCACATCGTGCGCCTGCCACAGGGCGAGGGGGCTTTTGCGGGTAGCGATGGTCAGGCGGGTAGTCAACGCACTTCTCTCACGGATCGATGCCGCTACTGTAGCCTGAATGCCGTCGCCGTGAAAGGGATCTCCCGGCCAGGGCAGCGCCGGGAGAGGACGCGCCGTTCAGTTGCCGTAGACGATGGTGGTGACGTCGGTGATCACGCCGAGGACGCTGGTGGTCTCGACATCGATATGGTGGATATGGGTGATACCGCCGTTCTCGGCGGCCGCCTCGATGCTAGCGTCACCCTGCGCATACCAGCCAAAGATCGAGCGCATGGTGGCGCGACCGACCTTGTTCGGCCGCTCCGAACTGCCGGTGGCGAGTAGCGGTGTGCGTGTATGGGTGTAGGCGAAGCCGGTCACCGCCACCGGCGTCACCGACATGGCGACGCAGCCTGTGAGGGCGTAGGTGCAGAGAACGATGGCGAGCAGGCGTTGCAACATGATGCGTTTACTCCTGAGGTGAGGACGAGGCCGGGGATGATGTCTTGCTGGCGAAAGGATGCAGCCAGTGCAGTCCGCTCAACCAGGTCGGCCGCTGTGGCAGCGACAGCTTGGGTGGATGCAGGGCGTCGACTAAGCGTGGGCAGCCATCGTACGGCGTCGGTGGATGCTGGACGTGGTCGTTGAGCCAATGCACGATGTCTCCCCACACCGACTCGCGGCCATAGTCGTGCAAGGTGGTGTGCGACATGCCCTCGTAGAGGATGAGGCTGCGATCGCTGCTGGCGCTGTGCTGGCAGAGGTAATGACTGGAGTCGACCGGCACGAGATTGTCGCGCGTGCCTTGCAGGATGAGCATCGGGGTCTTGATCTCCGCCAAGTGGCTGCGCACCTCGAACATGGCGCGGTAGACGGCGTCGATGTAAGCACCGGGTAGCCAGGTGTGGTCGTTGTAAGGGTCGTTCTCGAAGCGTTGCTGCGCATCCGGGTCAAAAAACACTTCGTCGACCACCGGGCGCCACAAGGGAATCAGAGGCAGATTGGGAAAAGTCTCGCCGACCACCTTGGCCGACCACATCGCCGGCGCGACGAGGGCGTGCGGCAGATGCCAGCCGAACAGACCGGGATTGGCCCAGACCGCCGGGGCGTTGAGGATGAGTCCATCGGCGGCGACGGCGTGTTCGATCTGCGAGAGCAGGACGACGGTGCCACCCATGCTCTCGCCGAGCAGATAGATCGGTTTGCCGGGATAACGCTGACGGGCGTCGTTGGCGAGCTGCTGCAGGTCGAGGACGTACTCGCTGTAGTCACGCACGAAACCGGGGCGCTGGCCTTCACCGCCGGATTGTCCCCAGTCGCGCAGGTCGATGGCGCCGACGGCATAGCCGGCTTCGTTCAGGTGCTCGGCGAAAGGCGCATAGAAGCCACTGTTGAGGGCGGTGCCGTGCACGATGAGCACGACCGCCTGCGGCGCGGGCAGGTTCCACCATTGACCGAAGATCTGCACGCCGTCGCTGCTCAGATAAGCGGTCGCCTGCGCTCCTGGCGCTGCCTGTGGATGCGCACTCATCGGGTGGCGAGTCGGTACGGCGAGGCAGGCCGTGAGTGAGAGCACGGCGGCGACCAGCAATAGGCGTAAGGGTAGCCGGCGTCTCGGCATCTGCAGGGTCTCCCGTATCCTTGGGCATCTTCTTGTTATGACAGGCGATTGTAGGATAAGCCCAAGGGCTTGGCTACCATGCCCGCAAGGGTCAGGTGGGGATTTCTGTTGTGAGGGTGTAACCGTCCATGCTCGACTCAGGGCTGGTCGGTGGCGTCGCGCAGGCACTGTTGCAGCCAGGACAGGGCTTCCACCTCGGTGGTGAAGATGCGCATGGCGCCGAGGCCAGCATAAGTCTCGCTGAAGGCGAGGCGCAGGACGAGCTGACCGTCGAGATCGGCAGGCAGAACCCAGGCGGTGGCGACGCGCCCACTCGTCTGTATATTGCGCTGCGCGTGCTGGCGCATGCTTTGCAGGGCGTCCGGCGTGCACAGCCCGGAGTGGCTGATGTCGACGAGCAGGGCCCAGGGGCGCGCTGGCGGCAAGCTCGCTGCCTGACCATCGATGAGGCGATCACAGTGTTCGATGAGTTCGGTGTTCCAGGGCCCCTGCATATGCAGATGGACGATGCCGTGGTGATCGCCGGCGACGATCCAGGCCTCACCATGGCGGCGAAATGACGGACTCATGCGACCTCCCCGCTGTGCTCAAAGATTCTGCATGGTCTCGCGCAACTCGGCAAGGTGACGGCGACTGACCGAAAGACGGTCGTCGATGCCGCGTATGCGCACCTGATACTGGCCCGGCGACACCAGCTCGAGGCCGTCGAGATAGCGCAGGGAGAGCAGGGCATTGCGGTGGATGCGGATGAAACTGCCGGCGAACTCATGCTCGAGATCCTTGAGCGTCTCATCGATGAGGATCTCGCCCTGGCTATGGCGGACGGTGACATATTTCTGGTCGGCCATGAAGTAGCGGATGTCCTCGATGGCGATGAGCTCGACGCCGCGGTGGGTGCGCGCCGAGATGTGCGAGCGCTGATGACGCGCCGGGCTGCCGGCGTCGGCCTGTGCCTGATGGATGACCTTGGCGCGCTGCAGGGCTTCGCGCAGACGCTCCTTGGTCACCGGCTTGAGCAGGTAGCCGGCGGCCTGCACGTCGAAGGCGGCGAGAGCGTGCTCGTCGTAGGCGGTACAGAAGACGACGGCGGGCGGATGATCCTGACGCGCCAGCTGGGCGGCGGTGGACAGTCCATCCATGAGCGGCATGCGCATGTCCAGCAGTACCACACTCGGTTGCAGCTGATGCACTTTTTGCAGGCAGTCGAGGCCATTCTCCGCTTCGCCGACGACCTCGACGTCGCTCATCTCGCCGAGCAGGCGGCTGAGGCGCTCGCGCGCTGGGCGCTCGTCGTCACAGATCAGTATGCGCATCGTCATGGTCCTCCTCAGGCATGCCGGGCGAGCTTATAAGGGTAGCTCAGATAGCTGATGAATACGTCCCGGTCGGCGCTTGTAGTCAGTTTAGCCGTTTCCCCGTAGCGCGCCTGCAGACGCTCACGGATGTTGCCGAGGGCCATCTGGTGGCCGCGCAGCGGTTGTTGTGCCGTCGGCGTGCAGGCGAGTGGATTGACGACGACGATGCTGACGCGCTCGCCGTCATGCTGCACGCTGATGCGCAGCTCGCTGACCTCGCTGCGGTGTTCGACGCCATGGTAAATGGCGTTTTCCAGCAGCGGCTGCAAGGTCAGCAGAGGGATGCCGATCTCCGCCGGGACATGCTCGATCTGCCAACGCACCTGCAGACGCTCGCCGAGGCGCAGCTTTTCGATGTCGATGTAATTCTGACAAAGCTCGAGCTCCTCGCCGATGGGGACGTCGACGGTCTCGCGCAAGGCGGCGCGAAAAAGATGGCTGAGATTTTCGATGGCGGCTTCCGCCTTGTCCGGGTCGCTGTGCACCAGCTCGGCGATGAGGTTCATGCTGTTGAACAGAAAATGTGGGCGTATGCGGCTTTGCAGCGCCTGTAGTCTTGCCCCCAGCGCCGCCTGCTGACGGCGGCGCAGGCTGTGTGCCAGCGACATATAGTGCAGCAGAATGCCGCCGAGGATGGCGGCGATGGCCTCGTTGCGCAGCCACCAGAACAGGTCGGCGCCCGGCGCGATGAAGGTGCTGACGAAGAGGCTGAAGGTGGCGACGACGACGAGCACCAGCAGCCAGGCGAGCATGGTGACGAGAGGCTGTGGACGACGACTGAGCCAGGGCCGTGACAACTGCAGCAGGCCAGCGCTCCAGATCAGGCAGGCGCTGATGAACAGGGACTGGCGCTCGAGCTCGGCCCAGGTCAGGTCGACAGCATGGTGGGCGGCAGCGAGGACGAGGGCGAGGGCGAGCAACAGGCCGAATAGCATCAGCCTGAGCAGTTCGCGCGGTTGGCGCCAGTCGGGCAAAAAAAACTCATCCTGATCACGCATGGGCATGGCGTCTCCTTCGCCTGCGGCTGGCGGCATTCTGGCAAGCGCCAGCAAGAAAGGCAAACGCTGGCCGCGACAGCCCCCGCGACTGCCCGTATAATGGCGGTTTCAGCGATGTCGAGGAGCGGCTTATGAGCCAGCAGGACAAGCTCTGGGGCGGGCGCTTTCAGGAGCCCACCGACCGTTTTGTCGAGAAATTCACCGCTTCGGTCGATTTTGACCGTCGTCTCTACCGCCAGGACATCCAGGGCTCGCGGGCGCACGCGCGCATGCTGGTCAGCGTCGGTGTGCTCAGTGCCGAGGATGGCGAGCGCATCGACGAAGGCCTCGCGGCCATTCTTCAGGACATCGAGGCCGGGCAGTTCGAATGGCGCGTCGACCTCGAGGACGTGCATATGAACATCGAGGCGCGCCTGACGCAACGCATCGGTGATGCCGGCAAGCGCCTGCACACCGGACGGTCGCGCAATGACCAGGTGGCGACCGCCACCCGCCTCTATGTGCGCGATGCCATCGATGATCTCGAGCGCGAGCTCGCCCGGCTCATGCAGGGGCTGACCGATCTGGCGGAGCGCGAGCACGCCACCATCATGCCTGGCTTCACGCATCTGCAGACGGCGCAGCCGATCACCTTCGGTCATCACCTGCTGGCCTGGTTCGAGATGCTCTGGCGCGATCATGAGCGCCTGCGTGATCTGCGTCACCGCGTCAATCGCCTGCCCCTCGGCGCGGCGGCTCTCGCTGGCACCAGTTACCCCATCGATCGCGCCATGACCGCCGCTCTGCTCGGTTTCGAGGGACTCTGCGAAAACTCGCTCGACGCCGTCTCCGATCGCGACTTTGCCATCGAGTTCTGTGCCGCCGCCAGCCTCATCATGATGCATCTGTCGCGCTTCGCCGAAGAATTGGTGCTGTGGTCGTCGATGCAGTTTCGCTTCGTCGATCTGCCCGATCGTTTCTGCACCGGCTCGTCGATCATGCCGCAGAAGAAGAATCCCGACGTCCCCGAACTGGTGCGCGGCAAGAGTGGCCGCGTCTATGGCCATCTCGTCGCCCTGCTGACCCTGATGAAGGCACAGCCGCTCGCCTACAACAAGGACAACCAGGAGGACAAGGAGCCCCTGTTCGACACCATCGACACCCTTGCCGGTAGTCTGCGCGCCTTCGCCGACATGGTGCCGCACCTGCAGCCGCAGCGTGAGCGCATGCGCCAGGCGGCGCTGGCCGGTTACGCGACGGCGACCGATCTCGCCGATTATCTGGTGCGCCAGGGCATCCCCTTCCGCGATGCACACGAGATCGTCGGTCAAGCAGTGCGCGCCGGCATCGAGCAGGGCGTCGATCTGTCGCAGATGACGCTCGAGCAGCTGCGCGCCTTCTCGCCGGTCATCGCCGACGATGTCTTCACGGTGCTGTCACTCGAGGGTTCGGTGGCGCTGCGCGCTCATGCCGGTGGCACGGCGCCGCAACGCGTGCTGCTCGCCGTGCAAGGAGCGCGTGAGCGCCTGCGCAGCATGGCTTGAGCGGCGCCGTCGACTATACTCGTGCGCATGCACGAATATGGTCCCCTGCGTCTCTTCGACGATGGCGTCGACCGCAAGGCCCTGACCCATCTGCGCTCGCGCCTGCTCGCTCTGGCCGAACTGCGCCGGCAGCGCTGGTCGTCTCTGGCCAGCGAGCGGCAGCGGCATTTTCTCGAGATTCTGCCGCTGTTGCTCGACGTCAACCACCCCATGCTGCCCGGCTATGTCGGTGCCGACTGTCCGCATCGCCTGCAGTCGTATACGCCGACGCCGGAAGCGGAGCGTTTGCTGCACGCCCAGGTGCGCTCCTTTCGCTGGCGCGCCAGCGCGCAACCGGCGGCGCTGCAAGCGCTCTATCTGATGGGCAGTTGCGGCAGCATCGCCCAGACCGCTGATTCCGATCTCGACATCTGGGTCTGCATCGCCCCCAGCCTGACGGCGCTGGCGCGCCAGCGCCTGCAGGACAAACTCACTCGCATCGAGGCTTACGCAGCGACCCAGGGCATCCAGGCGCATTTCTTTCAGATGCAGGCGAGCGATTTTCGCCAGGGACAAAGCCATAGCCTCAGTCATGAGGACTGTGGTGCGACGCAGCACATTTTGCTCCTCGACGAGTTTTATCGCAGCGCGCTATGGCTGGCGGGAGCCTGGCCGCTGTGGTGGTTCATTCCAGCGGAAGAAGAGTCGCGTTATGAGCAGCACGCCCGCCACCTGGTCGCCGGCCGCTATCTGCGCGCCGAGCAGGTGATCGACCTCGGTGCGGTCGATCGTGTGCCGGACGAGGAGTTTCTCGGTGCCGGTATGTGGCAGCTGTTCAAGGGCTTGGCGCAGCCGATCAAGGCCGTGCTCAAGATCCTGCTCGCTGAGGTCTACGCCGCCGAGCAGCCGCAGGTCGGCCTGCTCAGCCTGCTGCTCAAGCAGCGTCTGCATGCGCTCGGCGTGGTCGATGAACTCGATCCCTATCTGCTCCTCTATGACAAGGTGGCGGCGTATCTGCAGGCGCGTGGCGACAGCGCCCGCCTGCATCTGGTGCGCCAATGCTTTTATCTCAAGGCGAACGTCCATCTCAGCCGTGAGCCGGCGCACAGCAGCTGGCGGCATCAGCTCCTGCAGCGCATCGTGCAGGCGTGGGGCTGGACGCACAGTGAGCTGGCCTTGCTCGACAGTCGCGAGCAATGGCGCTTCCGTCCCCTGCAGGGCCTGCATGAGCGTCTGGTCAGCGAGATATGGCACGCCTACCGTCTGCTCGAGCACCAGTTCAACAGCAAAGGTCAGGCGCCATCGCCAGCCTTGCAGCAGGACCTCATCGAACTGCGGCGCCGCCTCGATGCCGCCTACACGCCGCGAGCGGGCAAGATCACCTGGCGCCAGCCCTATCTCGCGGGTGACTTTCTCGAGGAGAGGTTGCATCTGCACGAGGGCGACGATGGCCGCTGGACGCTCACCGAGACGCCCGCCATGCCCCCTTTGTACCATGCCGGCAGCGCCCTCGCCGCCCTGGTCTGGGCGATCAGCAATGGCCTCGCCGATGCGCACACGCAATGGCAGTTGCAGGCGTCCCATCTGCGCCGTCAGGAGCTCGAGCTGCTCGCCTATCGTCTCGCTGGTGCCCTCGCCGATCTACGTCAGGATGCCGGCGCGCATGACCTGGCAGCGGCGCCACGCTGGCGTCGCCTCATCCTCGTGCTCAATCACGCGCAAGGGCCCGCGGATACCCTGGCGCGACGCGGTCTGGCGCGCATCGCCGGGCAGGGTGACGTCCTCGCTTATGGCGGTCTCAAGGTCGATCTTCTGCAACGCATCGACGCAGTGCTCATCAATCACTGGTGCGAGATCGAGCTCCGCTCATTTCAGGGTGAGCAGGCGCTCATCCGCTGCTGCCTCGAGCTCCTGCCGGAGTTTGCCGGGGGCGGTGATCTTCAAGTGATCCAGGCCAGTCCGGGGCCTTCGCCGGGTAGTCTGTCGAGTCGCGTCGATGAACTGTTTCGCGGCTTATGCCGACGCATGATGAGCGCGCGTGAAGGGCTTTATCTCCTGCGCACCGGGACCCGCTTTCATCTCCTGCACTATACCGATACCAGCGTCGAGCACGTCGAGCTCGCTGCACTCACCGAGCTTTCTGGATATCTGCGGCGCCCGGACTGGCGCGGTCTCGACTTTGCTGCCGATGCGCGCAGCCTACGGGATGAACTGCTCGGTCGTATTCTGGCGCGCCGCGATGGTGCCGGATACTGGTATGAGAGTGTGTGCGAAGATGAAATCTGTACCTGGGTCGACGATGGGCGTGCCCTGTTCATGGCTCCGGGCGCCGCTGCGCGTGCCAGTGTGCGCAGCCTGTTGCGTCGCCTCGTTCCAGGCGTCACGGCGATTCATCTGGAGCGCGCACTGACACGTAGCGACCAGGGCTTCAGTGCTCCGGAAGGACTGATCGAGGCGCTCTATCGCGCCATCGAGGTTCTTTGAGCCGATCAGCTTGCGATCGGCGTCAGCGCGTCTGCCCGTTGCAGACGATGGCGACCAGCATTTTTGGCCTGGTAGAGGGCGATGTCGGCGCGTTTGAGCAACTCTTCGGCCGACATATTGGAGTCCGCCAGAGCCGTCGCCACGCCGATGCTGATGGTGATGTGATGAGCGGTGCGCGAATGCAGATGCGGTATACGCTGTTGATCGATGCGCCGCAGCAGACGCTCGCCGACCTTGCGCGCGCCTTCATCATCAGTGTTGGGCAGAAGCAGGACGAACTCTTCGCCGCCATAGCGTGCCACCAGATCGCCGGGACGTTTCAGGGACTCATTGAGGGTGCGCGCCACCTGCGCCAGAACCTCGTCACCGGCGGTATGACCATAATGGTCGTTGTAGGCTTTGAAGTGATCGATGTCGACGAAGAGCAGACTGAGCGGATAGGACTCGCGCCGTGCGCGTTCCCACTCGCTGTGGATGCTTTCGTCGAGATGACGGCGGTTGCTGATCTGGGTGAGGGCGTCGCGACGTGAGAGCTCATTAAGCTGGCGGTTGACCGTGTCCAGCTGCTGGCCTTCCCAGGTCAGCATCAGCGACTGCAGAAAGGATTGACGATCGACGCGCTCGAGGATGAGGGCGATGGCGAGCAGGATGATGGGGCCGGCGAGGAGGTAGTGCGCCACCATCACCCAGTCGATGTCCATGTCGCTGATCCAGGCGGTGCCGAGCGCCGCGGTGATGGCGCTGGCGCAGGTCATGACGAGGATGGCGAAGCGCAGGCGCAGACCGAGGATGGTCACCAGCAGTGCGAAAAAGACCAGATAGCTGGCGTGTTGTTGCAGTTCGTGACTGGTGTAAAAGAGCGAGCCGCAACTGGTCAGATAGATGACGATGCCGCCACACAGGCCGGGCAGCCAGCCATGCTGGCGCAGCAGCACCGGTAGCCGGCCGGCGGCCAGGCCGACGCAGAGGGCGAGGCCGGAGCCGACGAACAGCGTCGCCCACCACTGCAGGTCGCTACCGCTGGGGTGCATGACGAAGTAGCTGAAGGCACCGATGGCAGCGAAGAAGACGGTCAGCCAGAAGCCGCCCTCGCGGCTCATGCGCTGGTAGTCGGCGGCACAGCGCAAGGCATAGGCCTGCTCGAGATCCTGCTTGAAGCGCAGAGGCCGCTGCAGACTGGCGAGCAGCGCACGCACATAGTTGACTTGTTCCAGACTGAGCTGGGGGTGGACATAAGGGGGCTGATTGGACACGTCAGGATCTCATCGGTCGAGTTCTTAGTCTATAGCAAGGCGATGGAACTGTGGAATGCTTCGCAAATCCACCCGTCGCCGGCGACGAGAAGGGTCGTCGACTCTGGTAGAATGGCCACGACTCTGCCTGGAAAGATCTCATGATCGCCACTGCCCGCATCGATGCCGAGGCGCGTTCCGCGCGCCAGCTCTTCGACTATCCGCCCTACTGGGCCGCCTGTTTTGGGGCGGCGCCTTTTCTGCCGATGAGCCGCGCCGAGATGGACGTGCTCGGCTGGGACGCCTGCGACGTCATCCTGGTCACCGGCGATGCCTACGTCGATCACCCCAGTTTTGGCATGGCCATCATCGGGCGTCTGCTCGAAGCGCAGGGTTTTCGTGTCGGCATCATCGCGCAGCCGGACTGGCGTTCCGCCGAGCCCTTGCGCGCGCTCGGTGAGCCGACCCTGTTCTTCGGCGTCACCGCCGGCAACATGGACTCGATGATCAACCGCTATACCGCTGATCGCCGTATCCGCTCCGATGACGCCTATTCTCCCGGCGGTGTCGGGGGGCTGCGTCCGGATCGTTGTGCCCTGGTCTATGCGCAGCGCGTGCGTGAGGCCTATCCTGGCACGGCCATCGTCATGGGCGGTATCGAGGCATCCTTGCGCCGCATCGCCCACTATGACTATTGGCAGGACAAGGTGCGCCGTTCCATCCTGGTCGACGCCAAGGCCGACCTCCTCATCTATGGCAATGGCGAGCGCGCCATCGTCGACATCGCGCATCGCCGCGCCGCCGGTGAGCCGATCGCCAGCATCACCGATGTGCGCGGCACCGCTTTTTTGCGCCAGGGTCTGCCCGCCGGCTGGTATGAGGAGGATGCTGCCAGCATCGATGAGCCGGGACGCATCGATCCGATCATCAATCCCTATGTCGATACGCGCGATCTGCCGCAGTGCGAACTCGAGAAGGAACAACAGGCCGCCGCCACGGCGACCAGCGCCGTCGTCTGGAAAGCGCGGCCGCGACGCGGCGGCGGCTCTGTGCCGCCGCGGCAGCGCACGGTGCTGCGCCTGCCCGCCTATGAAGCGGTGCGTCAGGACCCGGTGCTCTACGCACACGCCAATCGCGTCCTGCATCTCGAGACCAATCCCGGCAATGCGCGCGCTCTCGTGCAGCGCCACGGCGATCGCGACGTCTGGCTGAATCCACCGCCCATCCCGTTATCGACCGAAGAGATGGACTACGTCTACGATCTGCCCTACGCCCGTGTGCCGCATCCGCACTATGCCGACGCGCGCATTCCGGCCTACGAGATGATTCGTTTCTCGGTCAACATCATGCGCGGCTGTTTTGGCGGTTGCACCTTCTGTTCGATCACTGAGCATGAGGGACGCATCATCCAGAATCGTTCAGAAGACTCGATCATCCGCGAGATCGAGAACATGCGCGACAAGACGCCAGGATTCACCGGCATCGTCTCCGATCTCGGTGGCCCGACGGCGAACATGTACCGGCTCGCCTGCCGCAGCCGCGAGATCGAGGCCGCCTGTCGCAAGCCGAGCTGCGTCTATCCTGGCATCTGCGACAATCTGCTCACCGATCATGGTCCGCTCATCCGTCTCTACCGGCGCGCCCGTGCCCTGCCCGGGGTGCGCCGCATCCTCATCGGCTCCGGCCTGCGTTACGACCTGGCGGTGCGTTCGCCGGAGTATGTGCGCGAGCTGGTACAGCATCACGTCGGCGGTTACCTGAAGATCGCACCGGAACATACCGAAGCCGGTCCGCTGAGCAAGATGATGAAGCCGGGTATCGGCACTTACGACACCTTCAAGGCCATGTTCGAGCGCTTCTCGCGCGAAGCCGGCAAAGAGCAGTACCTCATCCCTTATTTCATCGCCGCGCATCCGGGCACGCGTGATGAGGATATGCTGCAGCTGGCCTTGTGGCTGAAGCGGCATGGCTTTCGCGCCGATCAGGTGCAGACCTTCTATCCCTCACCGATGGCGACGGCGACCGCCATGTATCACAGCGGCCGCAATCCACTGCGGCGCATACGGCGCGACAGCGAAAAAGTCGAGATCGTGCGCGGTGAACGGCAGCGACGTCTGCACAAGGCCTTTCTGCGCTATCACGATCCGGCCAACTGGCCACTGCTGCGCGCCGCCTTGAAGCAGATGGGGCGCGCCGATCTCATCGGTCCGGGCAAGCAGCATCTGGTGCCGCGCCATCAGCCGGCGGCGAGCGATTACAACAGTCCGGTGCGCAAGAACAGCAGCAGTGCCGGCGTTTCACCGCGTGCCGCCAAGGGCCGCCTGCTCACCCAGCACACCGGCCTGCCGCCGCGTGTGCAGGGCGGCAAGCCGCGATCCAGCTGAGATTTAATCGCGCGGCCCGTTCTCGACGGCGAAAAAGAGCGCGTAGAGGGCGGGCAGAGCGAGCAGGGTGAGCACGGTGGCGAGGATGAGGCCGCCCATGATGGCGACCGCCATCGGCCCCCAGAAGACGCTGCGTGACAGCGGGATCATCGCCAGGACAGCGGCGGCGGCGGTCAGCAGTATGGGACGGCAGCGCCGCACGCAAGCCTCGATCACCGCCGTCCAGCCATCGACGCCGTGACGGCGATCCTGCTCGATCTGATCGATGAGGATGACCGAATTGCGGATGATCATGCCGTTCAGGGCGATGACGCCGAGCATGGCGACAAAGCCGAAAGGGCGGTGCAGGAGGAGCAGGGACAGCGCCGCTCCGATCAGCCCGAGGGGACCGGTGAGGAAGACCAGCAGAGCGCGTCCGATGCTGCGCAATTGCAGCATCAGCAGGGTGAACATGACGAAGAGCATCAGCGGCATGATGGCGAAGATCGAGTCCTGACCCTTGCGACTCTCGGCGACGGTGCCGGCCTCCTCGATGCGATAGGAGCTCGGTAGCAGACGCTTGAGGTCGGTGAGCTGGGCGGCGATGCGCGCCGAGGCCGTCGCCGCCTGCAGATCTCCGCGCACGTCGGCCTGTACGGTGATGCAGTAGTTGCGGTTCTCGCGCCAGATGATGCCGGGCTCCCAGGCGATGGCGAGGCGGACCACCTGGCGGATGGGCAGGGCGCCGCCGTGACTCGATGGCACATAGGCGTCGCGCAGAGCGGTCAGGGTGTCGCGTTCATCGGCGGGCTGGCGCAGGCGGATGGCGATCAGCTTGTTGCCTTCGCGATACTGACCGATGTCCTGGCCGGCGAGCAGGGCATGCGCCGCCTGTGCGATCGAGGCACTGGAGACGCCGAGGGCACGGGCGCGATCCTGATCGACGATGAGATGCAAGCTCTTCACCGCCTCATTCCAGTTGTCGTTGACGCCTTCGAGATAGGGCGCTTGCTGCATGCGCTGCTTGACCACATCGGCGATGCCGCGCAGGACGATGGGATCGTCGCCGCTGACGCGGAAGGCGACCGGATAGCTGATCGGCGGACCATTGGGCAGAAGTTTGACGCGCACCCGCGCCTGCGGCAGATCGCGGGCGGCGAGGGTGATCAAGGTCTGGCGCAGGGCGTCGCGCTCGTCATCGTGACGTGGGGTGATGATGAATTCGGCGAGATTGCTGTGCGGCAGCTGTTCGTCGATGGTGAGAAAGAAACGTGGCGCGCCGGTGCCGATGAAGTCGGTGTAGCGGCCGACGCTGGGCTGCTGTGCCAGCAGTCCCTCGAAGCTATGGGCGACGGTCTGTGTCGCCTGCATCGAGCTGCCTTCGGGCAACCACAGGTCGACGATGATCTCCGGCCGATTCGAGTCGGGGAAGAACTGCTGCTCGACGTGCTGCATGCCGATGAGACCGAGGACGAGAGCGAGCAGGGTCAGTCCGAGGGTGCGGTAGCGGTGACGCACGCACCATTGCACGCAGCGGCGGAAGTGCTGGTAGAAGGGTGACTGAAAGGACTCCTGCTGGGTGTGCTGTGGCGTTTTCAGCAGATGAAAGCCGAGAAAGGGCACGAAGTAGACCGAGACCACCCAGGAGATGAGCAGGGCGGTCGCGGTGACGGCGAAGATGGCGAAGGTGTATTCGCCGACGTCGGAACGCGCCAGGCCGATGGGCAGAAACCCGCTGGCGGTGATCAGGGTGCCGGTCAACATCGGAAAGGCGGTGAGCTCATAGGCGGCGGTGCTGGCGTGCAGGCGGTCGAAGCCCTCCTCGAGCTTGCGCACCATCATCTCGACGACGATGATGGCGTCATCGACGAGCAGGCCGAGGGCGATGATCAGCGAGCCGAGCGAGATCTTGTGCAGATCGATGTGCGCCATGTCCATGACCAGAAAGGTGACGGCGAGGACGAGGGGGATGGCCAGGGCCACGACCAGGCCGGGGCGCACATCGATGCGCAGGGGGCGGGTGTGCAGGCCGAGGCTGAGAAAGCTGACGGCGAGGACGATGATGAGGGCCTCGCTGAGCACATGGATGAATTCATTGACCGAATGTGCGACGGTGCGCGGCTGATCTTCGATCTCGTCCAGGCTCATGCCAGCGGGCAGATTCTGGCGGATGCCGACGAGGTGCTGACTGAGCTGGTGACCGAGACGGATGATGTCGCCGCCGCGCGCCATCGATAGACCGAGGGCGATGACCTGTTGTCCCTGCGCGTCGACTTCCGGGGCAGCGGGATCCTCGTAGCCGCGCTCGATGCGGGCGATGTCGCCGAGGCGGAAGGTGCGCTCGCCGATACGCAGGGGCAGGGCGCGCAGAGCGCTGAGGCCATCGAGCTGGCCGCTGATGCGCACCTGGATGTCGTCACCGGCGGTGTGTACGACGCCGGCGTCGCTGACGTCGTTCTGCTGGCCGAGCTGGGCGATCAGCTGCTGCACGTCGAGGCCCATCAGAGCGAGGCGCTTCTGCGAGACCTCGACATCGATGACCTGGCGCTGCACGCCGTAGAGTTCGACCTTGGCGACGTCGGGGACGCGCAGCAGCTGCTGGCGCACGGCATCGGCAGCGTCGTGCAGCTGCGCCAGGCTGTAGCCGGGACCGGAGAGGGTGAGCAGAATGCCGAAGACGTCGCCGAACTCGTCGTTGAAGAAAGGCCCCTGCACGCCGGCCGGCAGGCGGTAACGCATGTCGCCGATCTTCTTGCGTGCCGTGTACCAGACCTGCTGCACCTCCGGCGCCGGCGTGCTGCCCTTGAGGACGAGAAAGGTCGTCGATTTGCCGGGTTCGGTGTAGCTGCGCAGCTTATCGACGTCGGGCACGTCCTGCAGGGTGCGTTCGATGCGATCGGCGACCTGGGTCGACATCTGCAGGGCGGTGGCGCCCGGCCAGTTCGCCTGGATGACCATGGCGCGGAAGGTGAAGGGTGGATCCTCGTCCTGGCCGAGTTGAAAATAGCTGGCGATGCCGGTGAGCAGCAGAACGATGAGAAAATACAGGGTCAGCTGCGGCTGTTCGATGGCCCAGCGCGAAATATTGAAACGCTGCAAAAAGCTCATGCCGACCCCTGCGCGCGTTCGCTGTCGGGGGCGCGGACGACGCTCTCGCCTTCCTTGAGGACGTGCGTACCGGCGGCGACGATGATGTCACCGGCGTGCAGACCGGCGATGACGATGTCATTGCCGTCGGCGCCGAGCACCTGCACGGCGTGGCTGTGTACGACGCCGAGATGGGCGTCGTAGAGCCAGACCAGGGCTTGACCCTGATGCTCGAAGATCGCCGTCGTCGGTACGGCGAGTTCCTCGCCACCATGATGCTCGTACAGGTGCAGGACGGCGGATTGTCCGAGTGCCAGGGCAGGCGCGCCGGGATCGATGCTGAAGCGCGCGGTGAAAGTGCGGGTCGCCGGATCGGCGGCGGCTGAGATCTCGCGCAGATGCACCGCGAAGCGCTGTCCGGGATCGCTCCAGAGGCTCAGCTCGGCGTGCATCTGATGAAGATGAGCGAGACGATCTTCGGGGAGAACGACGGCGACTTCACGGCGACCATCCTGGGCCAGACGCAAGATCGGTTCTCCCGCCGCCATGACCTGGCCGACGTCGCCACTGACCTGGGTGATGACGCCGGCAGCCGGGGCGGTGAGCTGGGCGTAGTTGCGCTGGTCGCGGCGCAGGGCGAGTTCGCTCTGTGCCTGTTTCTGGGCAGCGACAGCGGCGTCGAGGGCGACGCGGCGATGGTCACGCTCGGCGGTGGAGACGAAGCCCTGATCGAGCAGATGGCTGACGCGCTCGAGATCGGTGCGCGCCAGTTCGACCTGCGCCGTCGCTGCCTGCTCCTGCGCTACCGCCGATTGTACCGCCAGGTCGAGGTCGCGGCTGTCGAGGGTGGCGAGCACTTCGCCGCGCGCGACGTGATCGCCGAGCTGCACCCGGCGTTCGAGTAGGCGACCGCCGACCTGGAAACTCAAGGGTGATTCGACACGGGCGCGAATCTCACCGGCGAGATCCTCGCTGTCGACGCTCGGGCGCAGCTTCAAGACCAGGGTTTCGACGGTCCTCGGCATCGCCCGTGGTGGCGCCGGATGGCTGCAGGCGGTGATCAGCGGTAAAGACATGAGCGTGACGAACCAGCGGCGCATGAGACCGGCCTCCTTGTAATTCTTGCACGATAGTACAATTTTTTCGGTGCGTGTCATACCGCAGCAGGGCGCAGAAGGGTTTTCATAATAGGCCATAAGCGTCGGCCGGCGATGGCCTGGGCGGTGAGCACGCCGCTCATCATCGCCCCGACCACGCCACAGGAGAGGATGTCCTGGCCGCTCAACCATAGGCCGGGGATGTCGGTGGCGGCGCTCAGCCAGTTCTGGGCAAAGCGCGCCGGGTCATGGTCGATACCATAGAGCTCGCCGCGCTGGTAAGCATTGAAGTACTGCGTCGACAAGGGGGTGGAAACCTCGACATGGTCGATGTGGTCGCGCAGATGTGGCATGCGCGTCAGCAGGACCTCGAGGAGGCGCTCGCGCAGCGTCGCTTTCAGCGCCTCATAGTCGGCGCCGCGCTGCTGCCAGCGGCTGCCGTTCCACGCTTCAAACCAGGCGAAGGGCGCCGGGGCGACGATCTCGATGGTCGCCGTGCCGGGGTGGCGGCGGGCATAGTCGGGATCCTTGGCCGCCGGGAAGGAGATGTAGACCACCGGCCAGGGCGCCTGTGCATCGGCTTGGAAGCGCGCCAGATCACCTTCATAGTCGGCACTCGCATAGATCCACAGATTGTGGCGCGGCAGGCGCAGTTCCTCAGCGCTGGCGCGCAGGCCGATGTAGAGGCCGACGTGCGCGCTGCTCGCCCGTACCTGCTGCAGACGCTGGCGATAGGGTTGGCCGACGGCATCGGGCAGCAGGTGGGTGAAGGTGTTGCTCACCCCCGCCGCCGAGATGATATGCGGCGCGCTGACCTCGGTGCCGTCGGCCAGGCGCAGTCCATAGGCACGTCCGGCGCGCACCAGAATGCGCTCGACGCGGGCGTAGGTGAAGACCTCGCCGCCATGCCGGCGTATGCGCGGCAGCATACTGGCGGCGATGCGCCAGCTGCCGCCGACCGGATAGTAACCACCATACAGGTAGTGGCGGGCGATCAGGGCGTGCATGACGAAGGCCGACTCACCCGGCGGCAGGCCGAGGTCGCCCCATTGCGCGGTGAGCACGGCGATCAGCGTCGCATTGTCGGTGAGTTCGGCGAGTACGGCGCGCGTCGTGCGGCGAAAGCCGGCAGGTAGCAGACGCAGCAGGGCGGGCAGGCACAGACGCATCTGCCAGGGCTTGAGCAGGCGGGTCAGGGTATAGACGCTCATCGCCCGCCCGACCCGGTCGAGGAGGACGAAATAACGCTCGATGGCGCGCTTTTCGCCGGGAAAACGCGCGATCAGTTCCTGTTGATAGGCCTGGCGTCCGGCGATGGCGGTGTAGTGTTCGCCGCCGATCTCGAAGTGGTCATAGTCGGCGTCCATGGCCTGCCACTGCACCTGGCCTTCGCTCAGATAGTCCATGCAGCGGCGCGCCAGGGTGGCGGCGCCCATGTCGCCGACGTAGTGGACGCCGACGTCCCATTCATAGCCGGCGCGCTCATAGCTGTGGGTGTAACCGCCCGCCGTGTAGTGCTGCTCAAAGACGGCGACTTTCCAGCCGAGTTCGGCGAGCAGGGCGGCGCAGCTGAGGCCGCCGAGACCGGAGCCGATGACCAGAGCATCGTAAGGGCCTTGTAGACGCTGTGCGCGGTAGCGGCGACCGTTGCGCAGAGGGCTGGAGGTGGACATGGCATGACTCCCGGGGTTGCGATACCCTGCAAGCTATGCAATAAATTGCATATAGTCAATGGCCGCCCTCGCCCCATGGAGACCCGCACATGTCCTTACGCCTGGCTGTCCTCGGTCTGCTCGATCTCGAACCTGGTTCGGGTTATGCCCTGCTGCAGCGCTTCCGCCATTCCCTCGGATTTTTCTGGAGCACCACGCATCAGCAGCTGTACCGCGAGTTGCACAGTCTGCAGGAGGCCGGTTGGCTCGACTGCGAAACGGTGGTGCAGAAGGGCCGGCCGGATCAGAAGGTCTATCGTCTCAACGTCGCTGGCGAGGCCGAACTGGACCGGTTGTTGCTGCCGGAGCCGGCGGCGATGCGCCTGCGCGATCCCTGGCTGGTCAAGCTGTTCAGTGGCCGCCGTCTGCCTGACGCCCACCTGCGCGCCGAGCTGCAGCGGCAGGAGGAACTGCATCGCCAGACTCTGCAAACGTATCTCGATCTGCAGCAGCAGATCGCCGCCATGCCGGCGGCGCGCCGGCAGCGCTACCACCATCCGGAGTTGAGCCTGCGCCTCGGTATCGCCATCGAGCGGGCCTGGTTGCAGTGGAGCGAGGAGGTCGCGGCAGAGCTGGAGCCTTGAGTGCCGCCGTTGTCATCGCCGTGCCGGCGGGCGCGGGTGGATGATGACCGTGCAGGTCATGCCGGCGGCGAGAAAACTGCCGGCCGGCAGCTGATCGATGTGCACGCGCACCGGGATGCGCTGCGCCAGACGCACCCAGCTGAAGGTGGGGTTGACGTTGGCGAGCAGCTCCTGCCCCTGGCTGTTGTCGCGGTCGGTGATGCCGCGTGCGATGCTCTCGACGTGACCGCTGAGATCGGGGCCGCCGCTCATCAGGTGCAGGGTGACGGGATCGCCGACGTGGATGCGCTCGATCTTGGTCTCTTCGAAATAGCCATAGACGGCGAAGGAATGGCGGTCTATGAGGGCGAGCAGGGGCTGGCCGGCGTGGGCATAGTCGCCGTCATGCACCTTGAGGTTGCTGACATAGCCGCTCACCGGCGCGTACAGGGTCGTGCGTGCGAGGTTGAGCTCGGCCAGGGCAACGGCGGCGGCAGCGGCATCACGGCGCGCTTGCGCGGTGCCGACGGCACTCAGCGCATCGCTGGCATTCTCGGCCGAGACGACGCTGCCGGCGAGTTCGGCGCGGCGTCCCGCCTGGATGCGTTTCTGGCGCAGCTCGGCGCTACGCTCGGCGAGGCTGGCGCGTGCCTGTTGCAGGGCGAGACGATAGCGGCGGTCATCGATGTGCAGAAGGCGATCACCGCGCGCGACGAACTGGTTGTCCTGCACCGCGACGCCATCGACGAGACCGGCGACATCGGCCGCGACGTGGACGACGTCGGCCTGGACGCGCCCATCGCGTGTCCACGGTGCGTACAGGGCGCGTAGCCAGAGCTGGCGGGCGAGTACCGCGGCGAGGAGCATGAGGCTGAGAGTCAGGAGCATCTTGGCCCAGGTCAGGCGTGGCATGGAGACCTCACGAAAGCAGGCGCGGGTGCCGGCGCCGGTGGATGGAGCGGGGTGGATGGGACGCTCATGAGCGGATTCCGCGCGACGCGAAAAGCGCGAGGCCGAGGACGGCGTAGATGAGGATGAACAAGCTCAGACGGAACAGCGAGGGATGCCAGACGCGCTGGTACAGCCCCCAGTGCGCGAGCAGGGTGTCGAGCACCCAGTATACGGCGCTGAGCAGCAGAAGCGTCGGCAGCAAGGGTGAGACGTAGATGCCGAAGATGGCGATCTCAGGTGGCATAGAGGACTCCTGGCGCGTCGGTGGCGGGGATGTCGGGGGCGGCCAGCCAGGGGGTGTCGGTGAGGATGCGCAAGGCACGGCGCAGGGCGGCGAGCAGCGCTGGGTGCTCGGCCGGTGCGGCGCTGTCGAGGCGCTGCAGCAGTTCGGTGAGCGACGCGATCGCCTGTTCGCGACGCTGCCAGCTGGGCCTGCGCAGAGCTGCGGCGAGCAGGGCCAGGCTCGGGCGCAAGGCCGCGCGCGTCGCCACATCGCCGGCTTGCAGGCGCATGTCGATGAGGGCGTCACCAAATTCGAGCACCGCCAGGGCGCGCGGCATGAGTTCCGGTACCAGGGCCGGCGAGCGCTGCAGGATCAGGCGCATGAGGTCACGGATGCGGCCATCGAAACGGTGTGGCAGATGGCGGCGCCGGCCAGCGCAGACGTCGGCCAGCTGTTGCGTCAGATGGCGATGGTAGTAGCGCCGTTGCTGCGCGACCTGGGAACGTTGCAGCAGCGAGAAGGCGATGCCGGCGACGCTCAGTCCGAGCAGCTGCGACAAACCATTGTTGAGCAGGAGGACGCCGTCGTAGTGCATGAAATTTTGCAGTGGCAGGGCATTGCTCAACATCATGCAGAAAGCGATGCCGAGGCCAGCACTCGTCGGTCGCGACGCCAGCCAGAGGCCGCCGCAGATGAAAGGCAGCAGACCGAGAGCCAGCCCGGCGAAGCCGCTGAGCAAGGGCAGAACGACGAGATTGAGCAGGGTCGCCGCGATGAGGCCGAGGGCGAAGCCGAGCCCCATCTGCAGGACGGCGCGCTGTGGCTGTGGTGCCGTCGCAAAGAGAGCGCAGGCGACGCAGGCGATCGTCGCGGCACCGCCGCCTTGCGGCCATGCGGTACTGATCCAGAAAGCATTGAGGGCGAGCATGGCGAGGACGGCGCGCAAGCCGGCGATCAGGGCATCGCCACGCGCGGTGAAGAGGTTGAGACGCGGTGCCGGGCGCGTCGGGCGGTGGCGGCGATCGAGCAGGGAAGCGTAAGTGGCGGTCAGGGTGAAGAGCTCGTCGACCAGACGTGTCAGCAGGGCGCTGGCGTCCTGGAAGTCCTGCAGCTCGGCGGTATTGAGGACATAGCGCTGACCGGCGTCGCTCAAACGCTGCGCCAGCCAGGGGCGCAAACTGGTGAGCTGCCGCAGCAAGGGGCTGGCTTCAGCGGCGCATTGCGGAATATGCCCCTGCAAGCTCATCTCACCTGCCAGTGAGTCGATGATCGGGCGCAGTGCGGCCAGCACGGTCAGCTGCCCTTGCGCGCGCAGGCGCCGGCCCATCTGTTGCAGGGCGTGCAAGGTGCTGGTCAGACGCATGAAGTCGGCGCTGAACAGACGCAGGCGGTCGCTGCGCAGGCGTGACTGCGGATCTTCGAAGATCGCCGCGGCGCGCAGCGGTTCGAGCTCGAGGATGCGCACGACGAAAGCGATGGCGTCGTCATCCTGGATGGAATGATCGAGCGGTGTCGCCACCGCTTTTTGCAGGAAACTGAGCAGATCATGGTATTGCTGGCGGACACGCTGCACCAGCAGCGGGGTGAGGCGCTGTGGCCAGAGCACGTCGCCGATGATGGCGGTGCAGAGGATACCGACGTAGATCTCGCTGACCCGGTTGATCGCCAGGGAGAAGGTGGCGTCGGGATGCTGGATGGCCGGGAAGCCGATCAGGCAGGCGGTGTAGCCGGCGAGCATGAAGGCGTAGGCCTGGAAGTCGCGGAACCAGGCGGCGCCTGCGACGCAGAGACCGACCCAGAGGCTGAGGCAGAACAAAAACAGGGCGGGGCTCTGCGCGCACAGGGCGATGAGCAGGACACTCATCAGTGAACCGACGCTGGTGCCGAGAATGCGGTAGAAGCCCTTGGCGATGATCAAGCCGCTTTGCGGCTGGGCGATGATGAAGACGGTGACCATGGCCGTGCTCGGCGCTGCCAACTGCAGGCGAAAGGAAATGAATAGAGCCAGCAGGGCGGCAAGAAAAGTCTTGCCGATGAACAGGGTCGATTCAGTCATGACGGCCGACGTCCTGTGCCTGCATGCCGCCGAGGTCACGGATGAGCAGCACCTGATCCTGCATGGCAGCAAAATCGAGGTCGGCGATCTCTTCGCTGCGTTGCAGCCGTCGCCCCGTCGCCTGCAAGGGTCGGCTGGCAGCGATGAGACCGGCACGCTGGCCACGCTGCGCCAGATCCTCCTCCTGGCGCGCCAGAACGAGGGCATGGTCGGCGGCGGCGTGCTCCACCTGCAGGCTTTGCAGGGTCACCCAGTGATCGCAGGCTTCCTGCAGGGCGTGCAGCAGGGTATCGTTGTAGCGGGCGACGTCAGCGTCACGGCGCGCTGCTGCCGCGCTCAGATGCGCCTGCCGGGCGCCGCCATCGAAGAGCGGCAGAGACAGCGCCGGCAGAACACCGTACAGGTGGGCGCTGTTCGAGAACAGCTGCGAGAAACCGAGCGCCTGATAACCGGCGAAGGCGCTCAGGCTGAGGTCGGGATAGAAGGCGGTCTTGGCGGCGCCGATGTCCTGAGTATCGGCCTCGACCTGCCAACGTGCGGCGATGACGTCGGGACGGCGACCGAGCCAGCGCAGCGGAATTTTCGCCGGCAAGGGCAGGACGCTGACATGCAGGGTCGGCGGGTGCAGGGCTTCGCCGGCGGCGGGCGGCAGGCCGCAGAGCAGGGCGATCTGATCGCGCTGGCGCCTGCCCGCGGCGCGCTCACGCGCGAGCGCCTTCTGCAGGGGGGGCAGGGTGGCGGCGACGTCATTCACGTCCAGCGCCGTGCCCAGTCCGACACGCAGTCTTTTTTCCGCCAGGGCGAGAAGTTGCTGCTGTGTGGCGAGCAGGGCCTGGAAGGTGGTGGCGCGGGCATCGGCCCAGGCCCATTGCAGATAACTGCTGAGGATGGCGCTGATCAGCACCTGGCGCGCCTGCGCTGATTCTGCCGTGCGCACGTGCAGACGATCGAGGGCAGCGGCGAGGAGGGCGTGATGACGGCCCCAGAGATCGAGATCGAAGCGGCTCTCGAGCAGCACCTGATTGTCCCAGTAAGTATTGCCGCCATAGGGTGGGGGGATAAATTCATCGGCGGTGAAGTGTTCATAAGACGGCTGCACAGCGGCATCGAGCTGCGGTCGCAGGGCGGCACGCTCACTGCCTGCGCGCGCCGCGGCGGCGCTGACGCGTGCGGCGGCGAGGTGCAGAGACGGCGACTGGCGCAGCGCCTGGGTGATGAGTTGATCGAGCTGCTCGTCGCCGAGTTGCCGCCACCAGTTCGCCCCCGGCCACTCCTGAGCCAGGGTCTTGGCCTGCGCATCGAAGAGTTCACCGGTCGGCATCTTCGCCAGGTCGAGGCGCTGTACCTGCGGCGCTGGCAGGTGCGGCAAGGCGCAGGCGGTCAGCAGCAGGGTGAGGCCGAGGGCGAGATGTCGGCGAAGATAAGTGCCATGGAGATAATTCATTTTTCAATCATACAAGTGACACGAGGATTTTCCAAGAGTTTAGCGCTGATCCTGGCGACCGTTGATCGTCAGCGCTTGCCAGAGGCGCAGGTGGCGTGATAATTAGAGAACATATGTTCACTGGATTGACGAGGTGCTCTTGAGCAAGTCCAAGGTCCTGCTCGCGCAGGGTGTGCAGGTGGCGGGTCTGGTGGCGGAAGCCGGAGCCGGGGTGGCCGAAGTCGTCGCCGCCGTGCATCAGCGCGTCAGCGCCGCACCGGAGGCGAGGCATGAGGCATCCCTGCGCCCCTATCGCTGGGTGCGATGGGGCCTGCTGCTTCTGGCGCAGTGGGGGCGGCGCTGGCCGCAGGTAGCCCCGGCGGGCAGCCGCTGGCGTGCTCTGCACGCCGCTCTCAACGGCGTCGTCGGCGATCATCTGCAGGGTAGCGAGCACCCCTGGGCGCAGTCCATGCTGTGGTGTGATCGGCAGGGGCGGGAGTGGCCGCTGGCGGAGTTGCAGTCGCAGCGCATTCTCCTCTTCGTGCATGGACTGTGCATGTCCGATCGGGCCTGGCAGCAGCCGCTGCTGCAGTCCTGGATCGCGCAGCGCGAGGCAGAGGGCTACCGTGTCGCTTTTTTGCGCTACAACAGCGGTCGCGCCATCGCCGACAATGGCCGGCAGCTGGCGGCGCAGCTGCACCAGCTAGCGCCACGTCGTCTCGTTCTCATCGGCCACAGCATGGGCGGCTTGCTCATGCGTGCCGCTTATACGCAAGCGACGGCGTCGACCTGGCTGCCGGCTCTGCGCCTCGCCGTCTATCTCGGTAGCCCACATCGCGGTGCGCCGCTCGAGCGCCTCGGTGAGCGCAGCAACCGCCTGTTCGCGCTCACCCCGTGGAGCGCGCCGCTGATGCGTCTGGGTGCGGTGCGCAGTCAGGGCATCCAGGATCTGCGGCACGGCAGCATCGGCAGCGATGAGCGTGAATTACCGGGACGTGCGCATCATCTGCTGGTGGCGGCGCAGATTCGCGTCGCCGGACGTGCCTGGCTACCTAACTGGCTGGGCGATGGTCTGGTGCCGGTGCGCTCCGCCCTGGCCCAGGACCTCGGCGGCACCGAGGCGCTACGGGCACCGCATCTGCAGCGCCGTCTCCTGCCGGGCCTGCATCATATGGAGCTCCTGCATCACCCGCAGATGCTCGCCTGTCTCGACGCTGCCTGGCAGACGGCGCAAGCCTGAGTCAGGTGTATCGACCTTGCGTCGCCTGGCTTGATGGGCCACTCTGTCGTCGACATGAGGTCTACACGATATTTGCGCTGAGCGATTCCGCCGGCGCCGGGCAGCGTGCGCCCGCTTTCCCGGGGGGCAGGGATGCCGGTTATCCCGGTGCAGGCAGCGACTGCAAAGGCGGGGACACACGGAAACATCCCGGGCACAGCCTCAGCGGTTGACCGCGCGCATCGCCGCTTCCGGGTAGCGCGTCCCCTGCGCAGCGCCCAGCGGCAGTTCGCGGTCGAGGCGCGCCAGCTCGGCCACGTCGAGCTTGAGCTCCAATGCACCCAGGTTCTCCTCGAGGCGTGCGATGCTGCGGGTGCCGGGAATGGGAATGATGTCCGGCCCTTGCGCGAGAAGCCAGGCCAGCGCCAGTTGTGCCGGCGTGCAGCCACGCGCCGCAGCCATCGCCTGCAGGGTATCGGCCAGGCGCACGTTGGCGGCGAAGGCCTCGCCCTGAAAGCGGGGATTGTGGCGCCGCCAGTCGTTGGCCGCGAGGTCGTCGAGCCTGCGGATGCTGCCGGTCAGGAAGCCGCGCCCTAACGGGCTGTAGGGAACGAAGGCGATCCCCAGCTCACGAACGGTATCCAGCAATTCGCCCTCGGGATCACGGCTCCATAGCGAATATTCGGTCTGCAGCGCGCTGATCGGGTGCACCTTGTGCGCGCGACGGATCGTCTCCGGCGCCGCTTCCGACAACCCCAGCCAGCGCACCTTGCCGGCGCGCACCAGCTCGGCCATCGCGCCCACGGTGTCCTCGATCGGCACATCGGGGTCGACGCGGTGCTGGTAGTACAGGTCGATGTGGTCGACCCCTAGGCGCTTGAGGCTGGCAGCGCAGGCCTGATGCACGTACTCGGGCCTGCCGTTGACGCCGATGAATTCGCGGTTCGGCCCGCGCATGTTCCCGAACTTGGTCGCCAGCACGACCTGCGAGCGGCAATCGCGGACAGCGCGCCCGACCAGTTCCTCGTTGTGCCCGGCGCCGTACATGTCGGCAGTGTCGAGGAAGTTCAGGCCCAGGCCGAGCGCACGCTGGATGGTGGCCACCGACGTGGCCTCGTCGGACGGGCCATAGAACTCGCTCATGCCCATGCAGCCGAGGCCGAGGGCGGAAATCTCGGGGCCGTTGTGGCCGAGTTGTCGTCTTTGCATGGTCTGCGACTCCTGCGGAGAACTTCAGGCGGTGGGCCACCTCCTGACCCAAGAAAAATCCTAGGGTGAAAACGCGCGGGCTGCAAGGACTAGCCATGCCCGGCGTGGAGAGCAAGCATTGCAAGGTAGCGTGGTATTGCCAGGACACCATGAGGTCGTCTCGGAGCCTTTGCGTGTTGGCGATGGCGGGTCAGAGCAAAGCGGTCGCAGCCAAAATACATTGCGATCATCCCTGCGACAGAGCGACAAGCGGGAGTCATTGCGGCATTTCGGCATGAATTTTATCGCCGGAATGGCGAGGCTCGCGTTCTGTCGGTGGTAGAATGCCGGCGCCCGTCGTGAGACAGGCGGCCGACAGGATGCGAGGGAGAAGGATGATGAAGGCGATGCAGCGGGTCGTAGTGGTGCTCAGTCTGCTGGGCAGCGGGCTGGCGCAGGCGGCGTATGTGCCACCAGCTCCGGCACTCGACGACAATGCTTATCTGGTGATGGACGACAGCAGCGGCGCCATTCTGGCGGCGAAGAACCCGGACACCCGTCTCGGTCCGGCCAGCCTGACCAAGCTGATGACCAGCTATATCGTCGAACGCGCCCTGATCGAGGGGCGTCTGCATGAAGGCGATCAGGTGCCGGTGTCGGCGACCGCCTGGCGCCATGGCAGCAATGAGGAATCGACGATGTTTCTGCCGGTGCATGGCCAGGCGCGCGTCATCGACCTGTTGCGCGGCATCATCATCGTCTCGGCCAATGACGCCTGCACGGCGATCGCCGAATACATGGCCGGTACCGAGACGGCCTTCGCTGACATCATGAATCACACCGCCGCCAGCCTCGGGCTGCACAATACGCACTACATGAACGCCTCCGGCCTGCCCGATGCGCAGCATTATTCGTCGGCGCGCGATCTGGCGATCCTGGCGCACCATATCATGCACGACAATCCTTCCTATTATGGCATCTACGCCGAGCGCGAGTTCAGCTGGCAGGGGCATACGCAGGGCAACCGCAATGCTCTGCTTTATACCGATCCCAGCGTCGATGGCCTGAAGACCGGACACACCGAGGCTTCCGGCTATTCCCTGGTCGCCTCCGCGCATCGCCAGGGCATGCGTCTGATCGTCGTCGTCCTCGGCGCCAAGAGCATGCAGGAGCGCGCCGACCAGCCACGCGCCCTGCTCAACTGGGCGTTCAGCGCCTATGAGAGCGTCACCCCCTATCATCGTGGCGACACCTTGACGCAGGCACACGTCTGGTTCGGTCAGCGTGACAGCGTCGCCCTCGGCCTTGATCATGACCTCGCCCTGGTCCTGCCGCGCGGCGCACAGTCGCGTCTCAAGGCCAGTCTCGAGCTGACCCCGCGTCTGCAGGCACCACTGCACGTCGGTCAGGTGGCGGGCAAGGTGGTGTGCAGCGTCGATGGTCAGGTGGTCGGCGAGCAGCCGCTGGTGGTGATGCAGGATGATGGCCAGGCCGGCTTCTTCAAACGTCTGTGGCAGCACCTGCTCATCCTCCTGGCGCGCATCTTCTAAGGCGCGTTGATCGGCTAGGGTGCGGCTCACGCTGTCCTTATGCCGATCAAACTCCTGCCAGAGCAGCGCCAGGGTGAGAGGCACGACCTGCCATCTAGGTCGGCATCTGCGCGCAACAGCGCATGACGCTCACCTAAGGACGGCCCCGCCGTCGGCGTTATCCTTCCCCGCCCTGAGCGGCGGTCATCCAGCCGCGTTCGGCGAGCGAGACGGCGTTGCCACCGCCGACGACGATGTGATCGAGGACGCGCACATCGATGAGGGCGAGGGCTTTTTGCACCAGCTGGGTGATGTGACGGTCGGCCATGGAGGGTTCGGCGACGCCGGATGGGTGGTTGTGTGCGAGGATGACGGCGGCGGC
>JAKBFV010000100.1 GCA_021833365.1 Pseudomonadota bacterium
ACGCTGCAGCTGGCCGAAATCGTCAAGGCTGCTCATCCGGCCTGGGAGCGTCACCATCATCCGGCGACGCGCACTTTTCAGGCCTTGCGTCTACGCGTCAATGAGGAACTGCGCGAGGTCGAGCAGGTGCTGCCGCAAGCTATCGCTGCCCTGGCCAGCGGTGGCCGTCTGGCGGTGATCAGCTTTCATTCTCTCGAAGATCGCCTGGTCAAGCAGGCCTTGCAGCGGGCGACGCGCGGCGTCGAAGAAGATCTGCCGCGCGGACTGCCGGTGGTGCCGCAGCGCACGCCGCCGTGCATGCGTGAAGTGATCCGGCAGCAGGCGGCTTCTGCGCTCGAGGTCGCCGATAATCCGCGCGCGCGTTCGGCGCGTCTGCGTGTCGCGGAGAAGTTGTGATGGCGGCCTTCTGGCAGGTGTTGCGTCAGGCCGCTCAGGACCTGCTGAGCTGGCGTCCGAGCGGAGGCCAGATGGTGACGGGGCTGTTCCTGTTGTGCCTGCTCGTCAGTGCCGTGGCGGTTTCCTACTCGACTTTCCGCGTGCGCCAGAGTCTGGCGCATCTGCAAGCCCTGGAAGTACAGCGTGATCAATTACAGGCGCAGTGGACGCAGCTGCTTCTCGAGGAGCACGCCTGGGGCTCGTTTACGCGTATCGGTCAGCAAGCGCAGCTGCAGTTGCAGATGCACGATCCGGCACCGCAATCCATCGTCATGGTGCGGCCATGAAAAAACCGTCGGCACGGCCACAGGGCGCCGTACCGCGCGCCTTTTCGATTTGGCGCATGCGCGTCGTCGTCGGTTTTTTTCTGCTGCTCGTGCTTCTACTGTGGGGGCGGATGTTGCAGCTGACCCTGTTCGATCAGAAGTTTTTGCGCCAGCAGGGCGATCAGCGTGCTTCGCACCTGCAGGTCATCGCAGCTGCGCGCGGCATCATCCGCGATCGCCTCGGTAATCCCCTGGCGGTCAGTTCGCCGGTGACTTCGCTGTGGGTCAATCCGCGCCAGCTCAATGCCAACGCTGAGGACAGGATCGAGGTCGCCGCCCTCCTGCAGCAGCACAGGAGCGATTGGGAGCAGCGTCTGCAGCGTGCGGCCGGACGCGAGTTTCTCTATGTGCGACGCGCTATGGATCCGGCCCTGGCACAGCAGATCCTCGATCAGGGCGTGCCTGGTCTCTACGGTGAGAATGAGTATCAGCGCTTCTATCCGGAGGGCGAGCCTTATGCTCAGGTCATTGGCTTCACCAATATCGATGATCGTGGCAGCGATGGGCTGGAGTTGCTCTACGATCATCAGCTCAGGGGGCAGGACGGCGAACGGCGGGTGCTGACCGATCGGCGTGGGCATCAGATCCGCGATGTCGCCATGCTGCGCGCTGTCATTCCCGGACAGGACGTGCGTTTGAGCATCGACAGCCGTGCACAATATCTGCTCTATCGTGATCTCGCCGCGCAAGTCGCGGCCCAGGGCGCGCGTTCGGGCATGGCAGTGGCTCTCGATGTGCAGACCGGAGAGGTGCTGGCCATGGTCAGTGTTCCCTCCTACAACCCCAACAATCGCAGTCACCTGAGCATGGGGGAGCTGCGCAACCGTGTCGTCACCGATAGCTTTGAGCCGGGTTCGACGATGAAGCCCTTCACCATCGCCGCCGCCCTGGAAAGCGGCCGCTTCACACCGCAGAGCCTGTTCGATACACGGCCGGGCAGCATGCTGGTGGGGCGGCACGTCATCCATGACGATGCCGACAATGGCATCATCGACATGACCGGTATCCTCACCAAGTCGAGCAATGTCGGTGCCAGTCAGATCGCCCTCGCCTTGCCGCCGCCCACCCTACCGGCGATCTTTCATCGTTTCGGCTTTGCGGCGCCAAGCGGCAGCGGCTTCCCGGGTGAAAGCAGCGGTCGTCTGCCAGCGCCGAGTCTGTGGAAGCCGATCGGTCTGGCGCATATGGCGTTTGGTTATGGTGAGTCGGTGACCCTCCTGCAACTGGCGCGTGCCTATGCTGCCATCGCTGACGGCGGCATCCTGCGGCCGGTCAGCTTCCTGCGCCAGGACACGATCAGTCCGGGTGTGCGGGTGCTCGATGCGCGCATCTGTAGTCAGATCATCACCATGCTCGAGACCGTGGTGGCGCCCGGCGGGACGGCGCCGCAGGCAGAGGTGCCCGGCTATCTCGTCGCCGGCAAGACTGGCACTGTCCATAAGGTCGTCAACGGTGCCTATTCCAGCGATCAGTATCGCGGTCTGTTCGTCGGTATGGCGCCGGCCAGCGCGCCGCGTATCGTCCTGGCGGTGATGATCGATACGCCGAGCCAGGGTAAGTATTTCGGCGGCCAGGTGGCGGCTCCGGTCTTTGCACAAGGTATGGGTGAGCTTCTGCGTCTGCTCGACGTGGCGCCTGATCATAGCGCTGAGCATCTCGCTGATGGCTCCTGGCGGTCAGGGAGGGCAGGATGACACGACTTCTCGGCGATTTTTTACCAGCTCATGAAGTGCCTGCCGCCTTGCGTAAGCTGGCGGTGAGCGATCTCTGTCAGGATAGCCGCAAGGTGACGCCAGGCGCTGCATTTGTCGCCCTCGCCGGCAGTCATGGTCACGGTCTGCAGTACTGCCGTGACGCCGAGCAGCGTGGTGCCTGCCTGCTCATCGTCGATAGCGACGCGGTCGTCAGCACGGATCTGCCGGTGCTCCGTCTCAGCGCTTTGCAAAAGCGCCTGAGTGAGCTGGCGGCGGCTTTTTATGACTATCCCGGGCGGACGATGGCGATCACCGCGGTGACCGGCACCAACGGCAAGACCAGTGTCACGCATCTGCTGGCGCAGGCCTGGCATCGGCTCGGTCGCCACGCCGGTGTGCTCGGCACCCTCGGCAATGGTCCCTGGGGAGAGCTCAGCGACGCCAGCCACACCACCGCCGATGCCGTCTCCCTGCAACGCCATCTGCGTGCTCTGCAGCGCGCTGGCGTTCGTCACCTGGCCATGGAGGCGAGCTCACATGGCCTGCACCAGCACCGCATGGATGCCGTCCCTCTGCGCTGCGCGGTGTTCACCAACCTGACGCGCGATCATCTCGACTATCACGGCGACATGGCCCACTATGCCGCCGCCAAGGCCCGCCTGTTCAGCTGGCCGGGGCTCGAGCGCACGGTGATCAATGCCGACGATCCCTGGTCGGGTGAATTGCTCGCTCGTATCGCCGCGCCGGTGGATATCCTGCGCTATGGTCGCGGTGCCAACGCCGAACTACGCCTCAGCCAGGTTCACACCACCTTGAGCGGTGCCGTCGCTGAGCTTGATACGCCCTGGGGCCGGGCGACTCTGCAGTCGCAGCTGCTCGGTACCTTCAACCTCTACAACGTCCTGGCGGTTCTCGCCTGTCTGCTCGGCGAGGGGGTGGCGCTGGCGCCAGCCCTGGAAGTGATCGCGCAACTGCAACCGATCGCTGGGCGCATGCAGACCCTGGCGCTGCCCGGGCGGCCTCTGGTCGTGGTCGACTATGCGCACACGCCCGATGCCCTCGAGCAGGTCCTGCAGGCTCTACAGGCGCATCGCCAGGCGCGCCTCATCTGTGTCGTCGGCTGCGGTGGCCAGCGTGATCGCGGCAAGCGTCCGCTGATGGCCGGTATCGCCTGCGCGCACGCCGATCAGGTGTGGTTGACCAGCGATAATCCGCGTGATGAGGACGCGCAGAGCATACTCGCTGAGATGCTCAGCGGTGCCAGCAAGCCGGTGCAGGTCGAGCCCGATCGCGCCCGCGCCATCGCGGCGGCAGTGGCGCAAGCACAGGCGCAGGACATCGTGCTCATCGCCGGCAAGGGACATGAGACTTATCAGGAGATCGCCGGTGTGCGGCACGATTTTGATGATCGTGTCGAGGCCCGTCGCGCCTTGGAGGTCTGGTCGCAATGAAACTGTCAGCCCTGGTGGCGCGTCTGGGTGGACGCTTGGTCGGTGACGACGTCGAATTGATGAGCTTTTCCAGCGACAGCCGGCATCTGCGCGCCGGCGATTGCTTCATCGCCTTGCGGGGCCCGCATTTCGACGCCGAACAGTTTCTCGGGCAGGTGCAGGCGGCCGGCGCCTGTGCCGTCGTCGTGCGTCAGGAGCACCCCGGATTGGCTCTGCCGCAGTGGGTCGTCGCCGATACCCTGGCCGCCCTGCAGGGCCTGGCGGTGTGCTGGCGCGAACAGTTTCCGGCGCTGCAGCGCATCGCCATCACCGGCAGTTCCGGCAAGACGACGTGCAAGCAGATGCTGGCGAGCGTCCTCAGCCGGCAGGCGGCGACCCTGGCGACGGTGGGCAATCTCAATAATGACATCGGTGTTCCTTTGACCTTGCTGGCGCTGCGTCCTGAGCACCGTTACGCCGTACTCGAGCTCGGTGCCAACCATGTCGGTGAGATCGCGCAGACGGTGGCCATGGTGCAGCCGGAGATCGCTCTCATCACCAACATCGGCTGGGCGCATTTCGAGGGTTTCGGCGGACGCGATGGCATCGCCCGCGCCAAGATGGAGATCTATACCGGTCTGCAGCGTGGTGCCGCGGTGATCGTCAATGCTGATGATGATTATGCCGAGGCCTGTCAGGCGCGGGCGTTGGAACTGGCGTTGCGGCCAGTGCTCGTCTCCTTGCGCGATGCGCGGGCGCACCTCTATGCCAGCGCCATCGAGGCGACCGGTCAGGCCTGCTTCGCCTGTCGGCCAGTCTGGCATGGCCAGACCCTGCCGCGCCTGCAGATGAATCTGCCCGGTCTGCACAATCTGAGCAATGCCTGCCTGGTTCTGGCGGTGGCGCTCGAACTCGGTATCGCTGCTGATCTCGCCTACGCCGGCCTGACTTCGGTCGAGCACGTCGGTGGTCGCCTGGCGATCACACAGCGCGGTAGCTGCACGCTGATCGATGATACCTATAACGCCAATCCGGCGTCCTGCCGGGCGGCGATCGACGTCCTGGCGGCGCAGGCGGGGCGCAAGATTCTCGTTCTGGGTGACATGAAGGAGCTCGGCAGCGCCGCGCGCCAGGGTCATAGCGAAGTGGGAGCATGGGCAAAAATGAAAAAAATCGATGCCTTGTACACCTGGGGCGAACATGCCGAGGATTATGCCGCCGGATATGGCGAGACGACGCGCGTCTGCGTCGATAAAAGTCATCTCATCCGTGAGCTGCAGCGTGAGTTGCAGGGCGTGGTGAGCGTCCTGGTCAAAGGGTCGCGCAGTGCCAGGATGGAAGATGTGGTGCAAGCCCTGCTCGACGATCATGTGGAGAAAAGCTGATGCTGCTCTGGTTGGCTGAGCATCTCGCTCACCTGTACAGTGGATTTCAGGTGGTGCACTACCTGACTTTGCGCGCCATTTTGAGCGTTCTGACCGCTTTGTTCATCGCCTTGTGGATCGGCCCGATGATGATCGAGAAGCTGCGGCAGATGAAGATCGGTCAGGCCGTGCGTAGCGATGGTCCCGGCACGCACCTGGTCAAAAGCGGCACGCCGACCATGGGCGGTGCTCTCATCATCGTCGCCATCACCGCCAGCACCCTGTTGTGGGGAGATCTGCGCAGCAGTTACGTTTGGCTAGCCCTGGCGGTGATGCTGCTGTTCGGGGCGGTGGGCTGGGTCGATGATTACCGCAAAGTGGTCGAGAGAAATCCGCGTGGCCTGCCCGGACGCTGGAAATATTTTTGGCAATCTCTCGGTGGCCTGATCGCCGCCCTAGCCCTCTATGCCCTGGCCAAGACGCCGGCCGAGACCGAACTGCTCATCCCGATGCTGCGTCAGGTCAGCCTGCCCTTGGGGATGGGTGGATTTCTGCTGCTCACGTATTTCGTCATCGTCGGCAGCAGCAATGCCGTGAATCTCACCGATGGTCTCGATGGCCTGGCGATCGTGCCGACGGTCATGGTGGCGGCGGCGCTGGCGGTTTTCGCCTATCTCAGCGGCAATGTGCGTTTTGCCCTCTACTTGCACATCCCCTACGTCGCCGGTGGTGGCGAGCTGGTGGTGGTGCTGGCCAGCATCATCGGCGCCGGCCTCGGGTTTCTCTGGTTCAATGCGCATCCTGCCCAGGTTTTCATGGGCGACGTCGGCGCCCTCGCGCTCGGCGCCCTGCTCGGCGTCTGCGCCGTCATCGTACGCCAGGAGATCGTCCTGTTCATCATGGGCGGCATCTTCGTCCTCGAGACCGTCTCGGTGATGCTGCAGGTAGCTTCGTTCAAGCTCACCGGTCGGCGCATCTTTCGCATGGCGCCCATCCATCATCACTTCGAGCTCAAGGGCTGGCCGGAGACCAAGGTCGTGGTGCGCTTCTGGATCATCAGTCTGGTGCTGGTGCTGCTCGGGCTGTCGACGTTGAAGATCAGGTAGGCGGGTATGGCGAATATCATGACACGA
>JAKBFV010000032.1 GCA_021833365.1 Pseudomonadota bacterium
GAAGGTGGCGCCCTATAATGCGCCGCTGCCTGTCGCCGCCGGCATAGCTCAGTTGGTAGAGCAGCTGATTTGTAATCAGAAGGTCGTGGGTTCGATTCCTACTGTCGGCACCATGCAAAACCCTGCCTTACCATGAAAATCACGAAAACCCGAACAGTAAGGCATGTTCGCTTCGTAATGTGCGCAAAAGAAGCGAATCATCTCGTGTCGATGTTGTGTTTTTCATGCTTAGGGGCGTCGGCCATGCCTTCATGGCAGTTAAGCGAGTATTATCATGGGTTTTTCCCTGACGCGATGCTCGATGGCGGCGTCCGTACTCGCTATGCTCAGCGCTCACCGGGATCGGCTGCAAGGGGCGCCGGAAACCTCATCGCCGGCTGCCTACGCCTGAGTTTGCGTCGTGATGACGCTCGGCACTTTAGAGCTGAGGGGCATCATTGAACGATACCCGTAGGAGAGTGGGCATGTCTTATGAAAGCCGTGCTGTCAGCGTACGCGCGCGGGGCGGACACCAGGAGCTCGCCTTCATCCTGCTGGTGCGCGCCCTGGTGGTGCTGTTTGCCCTGCTGTTGCTGAGCGAACTCGATCGTCACCTCGATCTGCAGCTGCTCGCGCGTCCTGCAGTCGTCGCCATCCTGACGGCGATGACCGGCGCCACCTTGCTCTCGGCATTGCGTCTGCTCGGGCGGGCGATTTCAGGGTATGAGCTGCTGGCGCAGCTTCTGCTCGATATGGTGTTGATGAGCGCCTTGCTCTGGCAGACCGGCGGTGCCACCAATCCTTTCGTTTTCTGGTTTCTCGTGCCGGTGAGTCTGGCGACCCTCATCCTGTCCTGGCCCCAGGTTCTGCTGCTATGGCTGGGATCGCTCTGTGCTTATGTCTATCTGATGGGCCACTATCGACCGATTTTGCCCATCGATTCGCCGCACAGCATGCTGGCGATGAACAGCTCCTATGGCTGGCATCTGCGCGGTATGGCGGTCGATTTTCTCCTCAGTATCAGCATGATCGCCGGTCTCGGCAGCTGGATGCGCGCGCTCATGCAGGGTTCGGCGCAAGAGCTGGCGCAGCAACGCGAACTGGCTTTGCGCAACGAACACATCGTCGCTCTCGGTGCTCTTGCAGCCGGTGCAGCGCACGCCCTGGCGACGCCGATCAATACCTTGACCCTGCTGCTCGATGAGATTGAGGCAGATGCGCGCTGGCCGCAGGGTCTGCAGGCGGATGGTCAGCTGATGCGTCAGCAGCTCGAACTCTGCCGGCATCTGCTCGCCGAGGTGCGGGCGCAGGCGCAGTGGCAGAGCGTGCATCAGCATTTGCCGATCGCGCGTGTCTGGCGTGATCTGCGCGAGGCGATGCTGCTCTTGCATCCCGATCGCCACTGGCAGTGGCCGGAGACATCGCCTGACCAGGGGCAATGGCCGGTGGCGGTCCTGCCGGTCTTGATGAACTTGCTGCACAATGCCGCTCTCGCAGCCCGGCAACGGGTGACGATCACCTGTCAGTTCGAGGCACGCTGGTGTACGCTGCTGCTCGAAGACGATGGCCCGGGCATCGATGCGGCGCTGTTGCGCCAGCTCGGGCGGCGACCGGTGCGCAGTGATCATGGCATGGGGGTGGGTTGGTTGGTCAGTCAGACCGCCCTGGCGCGTTTCGGGGGGACGCTGCAGATCGAAGCACGGCCGCAGGGTGGAACGCTTGTGCGCATATCCTTGCCGGTGCAGGAGCCGGATGATGAAGCTGTTATTGATCGATGACGACGAGGTCTTTGTCGCGATCTTGAGTCGCGCTTTGCAGCGGCGTGGTCATCAGACGCAGGTCGTGCAGAACGGCAGCGAGGCTCTCGTGGCGTTGCAGCGGCAGGTCTATGACGGCTGTGTCCTCGATCTGCGCCTGGCGCATGAGTCGGGTTTGAATCTTCTGCCGGATTTACTGGAACGTGCGCCGGATCTGCGCATTCTCGTACTGACCGGCTATGCCAGTCTGGCGACGGCGGTGGCGGCCATCAAGTCGGGCGCTTGTAATTATCTCGCCAAGCCGGCTTCTGCCGATGAGATCATGCATGCCTTGTCACCGACGGCGGTGAGCAAGCCTGAGCTGACAGAAGATCCGATGTCGGTCGGGCGGCTGGAGTGGGAGCATCTGCAGCGGGTTTTGGCCCAGCATGAAGGCAACATCTCGGCGACGGCGCGCAGCCTGAAAATGCACCGGCGTACCTTGCAGCGCAAGCTCGCGAAAAAACCGGTGCAGGCTTGAGGCCTGTTCAGAAGCGCTGACTCAGGCCGAGGCTGGCGGTCCAGCGCGGAAACAGCTGATAGCCGGCGAGGACGCTGTACAGCGGCCACTGTACGAACCCATAAAGATAAGAGCGACCATGGCTGTAGCTCAAGCCTGGACTTAAGTAGAGCACACGTCCGGCGGTGTCGGCGGTGTCGGCGAGAGCGCCCTGATCGCGCTGACGGTCGGTGAAGTTGAGTTGCAATTGCGGTGACCAGGCACGGCTGCTGACGACTTTGATTCCAGCACTGAGGTTGAACTGATTGCCGGGACGGTAGCTGGCGCCACTCTGGTCGAGACGGTGCCAGAGAGCGGCCTGGAGCAGGCCGTTGATGAAGCCGTCGATGTTTTGGCTCAGGGACTGCAAATAGAAGGCACCGGCGAGGAGGTCGGTACTCCCCGTGCCCGCCTGCAGGCTGGCGTCGAGGGGCGTGCCGCTCGCCGGTCCGGTACTGAAGTTGATCGGATGCCCGACGCTTCGCCCAGCGCTGTTGCTGCCACCGTAGGCGCCGGTGGGTAGTTTCAGTCCGCCCTCGAGCCCGAGGTTGTGACTGGCGATTCCACCTTGATAAGTGGCGAGAATCTTCATGTCACCGAGGGCATCGACGTTGGCGCTGCTGAGTTGTGATGCGATGGTTTCGCTGCTCTGATAGGGGGCGTTCTGCTGGCCGTAGGTGCTGTGCTGGCGCTCGATCCAGGGTAGTTGCAGGGTCAGCGACCAACGGCTGTTGAAGCGTTCATTGAGGGAGAGTGTGAGGTAGTGGTTGCGCGTCTGTCGTTCGATTTCAGCGGCGCTGGCGCCACTGACGGCAGGGGCATCGACGACCTGTGCCGGTGTCGTTGTCTGCGACTGGTGCCGGTACTGGTTCTGATCGATGGCATCATATTCGATCCCGAGGCTCAGGCCGGGGCGGGCGCTGAAGCCGGTGACCGCTTCGGTGTCGAGGCTGCAGCCGCAGGTGGCGCAGGCTTGTACAGACCCGCTGTGCGCGAGACTGATCAGGAGACAGCCAACAGGGAGAGAGATTTTGCGCATGCACATAGGCGGTCGTGGAGATGACGTATCCTAAGGCCGTTGGGCGTGCCGAGGGATGTGGCATATTGTCGCACACCGCTGACAGCGCCCTGGTGCTCTCCCTACAATGGCGATGCAAGGGGGAGCTAGGTATGAAGCGAAAATCTTGGTCGCTACTGCTGTTGCTGCTGAGCCTGGCGCTGGCGGTGCAGGCGATGGGGCTGGAGCGCGGTGAGCTGGCGCCGCCACTGCAGGCAGTGACCCTGGCTGGACACCATGAAGACAGCCGGAACTGGTCAGGGCGGGTCGTGCTGATCGCTTTTGTCGCCTCATGGTGTTCGCCCTGCCGGCGAGAACTGCCCATCCTGGCACAATACGCTGCCCGTCATCGGCAGCACTTCAAGCTGGTCATCGTGGCCATGGACGATGCCGATGATCTCGCTGACCTGCAGGGCTGGATGCGCGGTCTGTCCCTCGATCCGGCACTGGCGAGTTCGACCCAGGCCGGCGGTTATGGTCGCATCTGGCGCTTGCCGGTGAGTTTCGTCATCGGTCGCGATGGTCGTCTCGTCGACAATGGCTGGGATGACGCACAACCGGCCTGGACGCGTGCCCGCCTGCACACTGAGATCACCCCTTTGCTCAGCGGTTCCTGAGGGTGATGGGGTGCCTATGCTGAGGCTAAGGGCCAGCGCTGGCGATAACGGAAGATCAGGCCTGGCGCGTCGCCGCGGCGCTCGAGGCTGAGCTGTCCGCCGAGTCGTTCTGCGGCGTCACGCGCGATGGCGAGGCCGAGGCCACTGCCTTCGCCGGGCGCATCCGGGAGACGGTAGAAGGGGGCGAAGACGCGCTCTTTCTCCCCGTCCGGAAGGCCGGGGCCGGAGTCGCGGATATCGACCACGCAAGCCTCTGCCGTGTGGCTCAGGCGCAGGGTGACTTCGCCGCCGGGCGGCGTGTAGCGCAGGGCATTGTCGAGGCCGTTTTTGAGGATGAAGCGCAGGTGTGGCAGCGAGGCGTCGAGGATGAGCGTGCCTTCTTCTTCCAGGCCTAAGTCGATCGCCTTGGCTTCCGCCAGAGGCAGGTATTCGGCGATCAGCTCGCGTGCCAGGCGCGACAGCGATACCGGGGTGGTTTGCAGCTGACTCGCCTGCGCCTGGGCCAGGCTGAGCATCTGTTCGACCAGGTGTCGCGCCCTTTCCAGGCCTTCTTGCAGACGGACGATGCGGCTCGCCATTTCCGCCGGTGTCGGTGCCTGTTCGAGATTCTGCACCTGCAGGGACAAGGCGGTCAGTGGGCTGCGCAATTCGTGCGCGGCATCAGCGATGAAGCGGCGTTGACTGGCCATCATCATCGTCACTCGGGTCAAAAGGCCGTTGATGGCCTGTACCAGGGGGGCGACTTCATCGGGCAGGTTCTCCTGGGGCAAAGGACTCAGATGAGCGGCTGATTGGCGATCGAGCTGGGCGGACAGGCGACGCATGCCGGCGAGTTTGTCATGCACGATGTGGATGACCAGGCCGATCAGGATGGGAAGCAGCAACAAGAGCGGCAGCAAGGTGCGCAAGGCACTGTCGAAGGCGATTTCATCGCGTGCATCGGTCGGCTGGATGACGGCGAGACGGCTACCCTCAGCTGGTGCGGTGATGAAGACGCGGACCTGACCATGACCATTGTTCAGGGTATGAAAGCCATCGCTGACGTCGATGGGGAGCCAGGCCGGGCGTAGGGGACCGGGCAGATGGATGATCTTGATGCGCGCTTCCGGATCGCTCAACGAGGCATGGGCGACGGCCAGGAGATGGGCATCGATGGACGCGCTCATGCTCAAGACGGCGATCTGGCGCAGGGCATCATCCTGAAATTCCTGCGCCTCGGAGTAGGCGAAGTAAAAAGAGGCCAGGGAGGCGGGCAGGCCAGCGGCGAGGATGGCGATGGCGAGCATGCGCGATAGATGAAATTGGAGAGAGTTTTTCATAACGGGCGATCGACCATCCAGCCGGCACCGCGCACGTTTTTGATCGCATCGGCGCCGATCTTGCGACGCACGCTGTGGATGAGAAAGTCGATGGCATTGCTGTCGACTTCTTCATTCCAGCCATAGATTCTCTCTTCCAGCTCGGCGCGCGAGAGCAGGGTCCCGGGATGCAGCAGCAAGGCGTGCAGCAGGGCGAACTCGCGCGGACTGAGGCGATGCAGTTGTGCATCACGCTGCACTTCATAGGTGGCTGGATTGAGGTGGAGGCGGCCATTGCTCAGGAGAGGTGCACCCTGCCCGCCCTGACGGCGGATGACGGCGCGCATGCGCGCCAGCAGTTCATGGAGGTCGAAGGGTTTGACGACGTAGTCGTCGGCGCCGAGGTCAAGGCCGGCGATGCGATCCTCGATGGCATCGCGTGCGGTGATGATGATGACCGGCACCGTCTGTCCCTGCTTTCTCAGGGTGCGCAAGACTTCCAGGCCGTCACGCCGCGGTAGGCCGAGGTCGAGGAGTACGGCCTGGTATTCAGGCTGTGCCAGGGCCGCTTCAGCGGCGATGCCGTCGCGCACCCAATCGACGGCGTAGGCGGCATCGCGCAGTGCGGTGATCACCGCCTCGGCGATCATCGCTTGATCTTCCACCAATAAGATGCGCACAGGCACCTCCTTGCTCAATCGCTTCCGCCGGTGTTGACGGCAGCACTTGACCACACCTCGTGGGTCCAAAAGTGGCGTCACGCGAGCGGATGTGCAAGTATGCCACGATCCCTGGCAAGAAGAGGGTCGCCTGCGTGACAGCCCATCATTCCATCTTTCAGGCGCCCGCAGCGCTGACGATGAACTGGCTCACAGCGCTGCCGCGCGCTTGGTTTCAGCCATGTTTCATCGGTCTTGAAAACGTCGATCTGAGCAAGCCAGCGCTATGGGTCGGCAACCATACTCTTTATGGCCTGCAGGATGTGCCCCTGCTCATGCAGCGCCTGCGCCAAGAAGGCGTCATGCTGCGCGGCCTCGGCGATCGCGGTCATTTCAAGGTGCCGCTATGGGGCAAGGCCCTGGTGCGCGCCGGCATGGTCATGGCGAGTCCGCAGCAATGCGCCGAACTCATGGCCAGGGGCGAGCATATCCTCGTTTTTCCCGGTGGTGGGCGTGAGGTCATGCGGCGCAAGGGTGAGGCTTATCGTCTGATCTGGAAGCAGCGCACGGGTTTTGCGCGTATGGCCATCGAACATGGTTATGACATCCTGCCTTTTGCCGCCCTGGGCGCCGATGAGACCCTGGACATCCTGTGCGACGCCGACGACATCATGGCCAGCCGCCCCTGGCGGTATTTGAGTCAGCGCTGGCCGCTCGCCGCCATGACCCGTAATGGCGACATGATTCCGCCCCTGGTGAAAGGGCTCGGGCCGACTTTGCTGCCGCGTCCACAACGGTTTTATTTTGGCTTTGGGGCGCGCATCGCGCCGCCCCGGATAGCAGGTTCGGCGTCCGAAGAGATCTTATGGGCGCTGCGTCAGCGCGTCGCCGCCAGCATCGAGGCGCAGATGGAACTCCTGCAGCGCGTGCGTGCCGAGGATCAGCCGCGCTGGAGCCGCTGGCGGCGCTATCTCACCCGCCAGGAGAGCAGCAGCGCCCGGTGAACAAGGACTGGTCATGACAGCGGCCGGTGGTCGCCGATGCTGATGGACGGGGGCGAGGCCGGCGTCGCGCCTTCGGTCGGCAGCAAAAGAGACGGCTACGGCAACGCCTTGGTCGAGACCATGGGCTGTGCAAGGTCGCATGGATCTACCGCCGGGTATCATAGAAAACCTAAGAAGTCGGTCGAGTTGGCCACCCTCAGCGGGGTGCGCGGCTTCAATCACCATCGCCTGCTGGAAGCCATCGGGTATATACTGCCGACCGAAGCTGAGGCCAACTACGGGTGGCAACTCACTGGACAGATCCGGGTCGATGCCTTGACTTCAATGAAACGACCTCCAGGAAAGTCGGGGCGGTTCACTCATCGAATAACTGGAAGCGCAGCTTCAGCATTAGGTGAAGGTGAAGGTGAAGCAGCAAGAGCAGACGCTGTTTACTTTGGAATGGGAACTGACATGAACGACCTCGCCAAGGCTAGACCATGAAAGCCGTTACCGATTCCAACCAGCTTTCGCGGCTCGTTCTGCGCGGCTTCAAGTCGATTGCCGAATGCGACATCGCATTCGGTCGCTTGAATGTGCTCATTGGCGCCAACGGCGCAGGCAAGTCCAACTTCATCGGATTCTTCAAGCTTATCCAGCGCATCCTCGACGAACGCCTGCAACTGATCGTTGGCGAGATGGGCGGGCCGGATGCCCTGCTGCACTTCGGGCGTAAAAAAACCGAAGAGCTGCTCGCAGAACTGTATTTCGGCAACAATGGCTACCGATTTACCCTGCGTCCCACCCAGGACAACCGGATGATGTTCACCCACGAAGCGCTCTGGTGGAACGGGACCGGCGAATGGCAACCCCATTCTGGGCATTTCGAAACCTATGCCCACAGGTATGCTCGCGGTCGGCAGCACACACGGATTTACGACTTCGTCGTGCCCGCCATGCGCTCTTGGCGGCTATACCACTTCCACGATACCGGCGCGAGTGCTCTGGTCAAACAGATTCACAGCATCAACGACAACGAAGTCCTGCGCGAGGATGCTCGTAACCTGGCAGCGTTTCTTTATCGCCTGCAACATCATCACGCTGAACACTATCAGCGTATCGTCAAGGCCGTGCAACTGGTGGCGCCGTTTTTTGGCGATTTTCACCTTCGCCCAATGGTCGAAAACCAGGAAAAAATCCAGCTCGAATGGGTTGAGCGCGGACAGGACATCCCCTTTGCTGCCAGCGCACTGTCCGATGGCACACTGCGCTTCATCTGCCTTGCCACGGTTTTGCTGCAACCGGAGGACTTCCAGCGCGCCACCATTCTCATCGACGAGCCGGAACTTGGCTTGCACCCGTACGCCATTTCGGTTCTGGCCGGATTGATGAAAGCCGCCTCCCAATGCCATCAATTGATCGTTTCAACCCAGTCGGTCGAGCTCGTCGATCAATTCGATGCCAAAGACATCATCATCGTTGACAAAGTCGGGCCTGCTTCCACCGTCAAACGATTGGATGCCGCGGCCATGCAAGCTTGGCTGGAAGAGTACAGCCTGGGCGAGCTATGGAAGAAGAACCTGCTCGGCGGGAGGCCTGTGCGATGACCCGGGCGTACCTGCTGGTCGAAGGGCAAACGGAAGAAACCTTCGTGCGCGACTTGCTTACGCCGCGCTACGCACGAATGGAGCTGTATCTCACCCCCATTCTGGTCAGCACCAGCCCCGGCCACAAAGGCGGATTGGTCAGCTATGCCAAAGTCAAGCCGCAGATCGAGCGCCTGTGCAAGCAGGATGCGCGGGCATATGTCAGCACCATGTTCGATCTCTACAGACTGCCCAATGACTTCCCCGGTCAGAGGAGTCGACAATGGAGTGAGCTACGCAATGGCACCGACAAGGCCCGCTTGGTAGAGAATGAACTGGCGCGTGATATCAACCAACGCAATTTCATTCCCTATATCCAGGTGCACGAATACGAAGCCTTGCTGTTCGTGGCACCACAGCACTTCGCGAACTGGGCGAATGCCGAGGCTGTATGCCAGCTTCAGGCCGTAAGGGCCGACCACGAACCCGAAGAGATCAACGATCATCCCGACACCGCGCCATCCAAACGTATTCGCGCGGCCATGCCGCAATACCAGAAGACACTCCACGGGCCGCTGATTGCTTGTGACATCGGCTTGGATGCCCTACGCGCTGCCTGCCCGCATTTTGCGCAGTGGCTGCGAAGGCTCGACGAACTTATCGCGTCGCAAAAGGGGAGTGGAAGTGTTGAAGAGTGTTCCCCGCGCCTGCGGGGATGAGCCGCGTCGGTCCAAAGGCCGCATCTAGCGGCTGACCGGCAGGCGGCGCCGATGCGGGTGCTTATCTTGGCCAGTACGGACAAATGGCGTACACCGGGGCGATGGCCGCCCATCAACCCGAGCGAGGCAGCCCATGCTGAACACGCCTGAAAACCATGACAAGCCGCGCAACGCGCGTCTGGAAGCGCGCGTCTCCAGCGACCAGAAGGATTTCTTCCAGCGTGCTGCCACGCTGACGGGGCGCACCTTGAGCGAACTCGTCATCGACAGCACCCAGGAAGCGGCAGCGAAGATCGTGCAGGAGCACGAGGTCATCCGCCTGTCCCGTGAGGAACAGATGACCTTCGTCAGCGCCTTGCTGACGCTCGCCGAACCGGGCGCACGCATCAAGAAGGCGGTCCAGAGCTACCGGCAGAAGACGGGGCTGTGATTGGCCCTCGTCCTCTCCCCGGAGCACGTCCATCCGCTTGAGAAGGCGCACGACCGCAAGTCCTGCGACTGCGGCAACGACGATCTGAATCGGTATCTGCGCGAACAGGTGTGGCAGGACGCTGAAAAGCGCATCGCCGCGCTTTTTGTGCTCACGCCGCCGGACAGCACGAAAGTGCTCGGCTTCTACACGCTATCCTCATCCACGCCGGCGAGCTACCGGAGGAGCTCATGAAGCGGCTTCCGCGCTACAGGCAATTGCTGGTGACGCTGCTCGGCAGGCTGGCGGTGGACCGCTCAGTCGGCGGTCGGGGTGTCGGGGAGTTCCTGCTGGTGGGTGTCCTGCGCCGCGGCCTGGAGGCAGCGCAGCAGATCGCGGCCATGGCGGTGATCGTGGATGCGAAGGACGAGCGGACCGAAAGCTTCTATCGGCATTTCGACTTTCAGCCATTCCAGTAAACCCCGCTTCGCTTGTTTCTGCCGATGGGCCAGCTTGCGAAGCTGTTCTCATAGCGGCTACCAAAGAAGTATGGATTGATTGCCATGAAGCCAGGCCGACGCCCGCGCGCATGAAAATGCTGTCACTCTGCTGCGCAGTGGGTGCATCGGTGGTAAGGGCGGTAAGATTGAAGGGCAGGTCGCTGGTGTTTGAAGGTCGGATGATCTTTCGATGGCTACGGCCGCGATGGTTCAATCATCCGCCACGGTCAATAGAGCCACCATGTGACTCAGGAAGAGATTATCGCTTTCTAGATCGACTGCGCATGGATTGCAATGGACGCTACGGGAGCGCCTCGGCTGCTGGATGCGGCATCAGCGCGGTTGAGCGCGGTGATTTCGGACTGTTGGGGACAGTCTTTGGTGTAAATGGTGCCCGAGGTCGGACTCGAACCGACAAGCCTTGCGGCGGAGGATTTTCTTCCCACTTCGGCTTTCGCCGCCGTCCTGCACAGGGCTGGACGTTCGTGGTCTGGAGCACGCCTTCACCCTAGCCTCATCGGCCTTAGGTGCCCGCCGTCTGCTCTCTACACCTTCCCGGGTCTTGCGATCCGGGCTTGGCTCGGCATTAGCTCGAACTTGCGTTCAGGGCCTTCACCGAGTTTGACGGGCTTCACCTCTGGAGTTTCCTCCGGAGGGCTCAAATTAGGTCTGAGTCCTCTGCGTCTACCAATTCCACCACTCGGGCGTGGAAGGTTGCCCATTATAGGGATGATGAGCGCCGAGTCAATCCTTGCCACGTGCTGTGGTGCTTTCTGTTACAATCGCCGCCACGGCGGAACCGATGATATGTCTATCCAAGAATTCGACTACGAGCTACCCGATCGCCTGATCGCCCGTTATCCCTTGCCTGAACGCAGTGCCGCGCGCCTGCTCGTCCTGCGTGGTGACGAACTCGAGCATCGCCGCGTGCGTGATTTGCCGCTGCTGCTGCGGCCGGGTGATCTGCTGGTGTTCAACAACACGCGCGTCATACCGGCGCGTCTGCATGGGCGCAAGGATTCCGGCGGTCAGGTCGAGATGCTGATCGAGCGTATCGATGCGCCGACACAGGCGCGCGTGCATCTGCGCGCCAGCAAGCCGCCGCGCGCTGGTAGCGACATCGTGCTCGCCGATGCGACCCGCCTGCGCGTCAGTGGTCGCCAAGAGTCGCTGTTCATCGTCGACTTCCCGGAGCCGGTGCGCGATGTTCTCGAACGCCTCGGTGAAGTGCCCCTGCCGCCCTATCTCGATCGTCCGGATGAAAGCACCGACCGCGAACGTTACCAGACGGTCTATGCACGCCATGACGGATCGGTGGCGGCGCCGACGGCAGGGCTGCATTTCGATGCGGCGTTGCTGCAGGCCTTGCGCGATCGCGGTGTGGCGACGGCGGAGGTGACCTTGCACGTCGGTGCCGGCACCTTTCAGCCGGTGCGGGTGGAGAACCTCGATCAGCACGTCATGCACAGCGAATGGCTGGAGCTCGGCGAGGATGTCGTCGCGGCGGTCGCAGCGACGCGTGCCCGCGGCGGACGGGTGGTCGCGGTTGGTACCACGGCGACGCGTGCCCTGGAAACGGCGGCGGCTTCCGGGAGCCTGCGTCCCTATGTCGGTGAAACACAGCTTTTCATCCATCCGCCGTATCGCTTTCAGGTGGTCGATGCCTTGTTCACCAACTTTCATCTGCCGCGTTCGACCCTGCTCATGCTGGTGGCGGCTCTCGCCGGGCGTGAACGCGTCCTCGCCGCTTATCAGGCCGCCGTCGCCCAGGACTATCGGTTTTTCAGCTATGGCGACGCCATGTGGTTGGAGCGTGAGTGACGATGAGTGAGATGCAGTTTCAGTTGCTGGCGCAGGACGGGCAGGCGCGCCGCGGCCGCCTGAGTTTTCCGCGTGGCGACGTCGAGACGCCGGCCTTCATGCCGGTCGGGACCTATGGCGCTGTCAAAGGCATGCTGCCGCGTGATGTCGCCGATCTCGGTGCGCAGATCATCCTCGGTAATACCTTCCATCTCTGGTTGCGCCCTGGTGTCGAGGTCATCGCCCGGCATGGTGACCTGCATGACTTCATGCAATGGTCGCGGCCCATACTCACCGATTCCGGCGGTTTTCAGGTATTCAGTCTCGGTGCCATGCGCAAGATCAGCGAAGAAGGCGTGCGCTTTCGCTCACCCATCGATGGTGCCGCGGTCTTTCTCAGTCCGGAGCTGTCGATGCAGATCCAGCGTGCCCTGGGCTCGGACATCGTCATGATCTTCGATGAGTGCACGCCTTATCCTGCGACCCACGCCCAGGCGGCGGCGTCGATGGAGCTGAGTCTGCGCTGGGCACAGCGTTCGCGGCAGGCGCACGCCGACAATCCGCGTGCCCTGTTCGGCATCGTGCAGGGCGGCATGTATGAGGATCTGCGCCGGCGCTCGTTGCAGGCCTTGCAGGAAATCGGCTTCGATGGCTATGCCCTCGGCGGCCTCTCGGTCGGCGAGCCGCACGCCGAGATGCTGCGCGTGCTCGCCGCCGTGGCGCCGCATATGCCGGTCGACAAGCCGCGCTATCTGATGGGGGTAGGGCGGCCGGAAGATCTTGTCGAGGCGGTGCGCCGGGGCATCGACATGTTCGATTGCGTCATGCCGACGCGCAATGCTCGCAACGCCCATCTTTTTACTCGGCATGGCGTGCTGCGCCTGCGCAATGCCGTGCACAAGCGCGATGAACGTCCGGTCGATGCAGAGTGCGCCTGCTACGCTTGCCAGCATTTTTCGCGCGCTTATCTGCACCACCTCGATCGCAGCGGTGAAATGCTCGGCGCCATGCTCAATACGATACACAATCTGCATTATTATCAGGAGCTCATGGCTGGTTTGCGTCAGGCGATCGAACAAGGTACATTGCAGGCCTTCGTCGCCGGCTTTTATGCCTTGCGCGCCCAGGCCATGCCGCCCGCACCTGAATTCAATGGGGAGTAGATGTCGATGAATTTGCTGATAGGACAAGCCCAGGCTGATGTCATCAATCCGGCCGGCGCAGGTGCCGGCGCAGGAACGCCCTGGCCATTCTTCCTGACCATGATCGGCGTTTTCGTCCTGATGTACTTCATCTCCATTCGCCCGCAGCAGAAACGGCAAAAGCAGATGCGACAGATGCTCGATGCCCTGGCGCAGGGGGATGAGGTCGTCTTTGCCGGTGGCTTGATGGGGCGGGTCACGCGCCTGAGCGGCGATTACGCCGTGATCGAGGTGGCCGGAGGCACTCAGCTGCGTGTACAACGACAGAGCATCGTCGCGACCCTGCCCAAGGGCACCCTGAAATCCATCGAGTGAGTTTGGCACCCCGCTGGGGTATGGAAGCCGTTTATGCGTAACGCCTTGTGGAAGAATGTATTGATCATCCTGGTGGTGATCGTCAGTGTCATTTACTCCCTGCCCAATCTCTATCCCGATCAGCCGGCTATCCAGATCACCGGTGCTTCCGCTGGTGATCATGTGACGGCGACGGCCATCGCCAGTGCACAGCAGGCCATCGCGGCGGTGGGCGTGCAGGCGCAGGCACCGGAAGTGGGGGCCAAGGGCGTGCTCATCCGTGTCCACAATGCCGAGGATCAGTTGAAGGCGCAGGACGCCGTGCGCCGCACGTTGGGCGATGCCTATGTCGTCGCCTTGAATCTGGCGCCGACGACGCCCTCCTGGCTGCATGCCCTTGACGCCGCGCCGATGAAGCTCGGTCTCGACCTGCGTGGGGGCGTGCATTTTCTGCTCGAAGTCGATCTGCAGAAGGCCGTCGCCGCGCGTTTGGAGTCCTCGATCGAGGATCTACGCAGCCATCTGCGCGAAGGCAAGGTCACTTATCGCGGCATCAGCGTCGTCGCCGACCATCTGCAAGTCAAGTTTGATACGAGCAGCGATCGCCAGCAGGGCAGCGATCTCATCAAGAGCGCTTTTCCGGAGTTTATGCAGAGCCAGGAGGATCAGGCGGGTGTTTTCTACCTCGACCTGAGCCTGGTGCCGGCGCGCCTCAAGGAGATCAGCGATGAGGCCGTCAGTCAGAATTTGACGACTCTGCGCAATCGCGTCAATGAACTCGGCGTCGCTGACGCCATGGTGCAGCGCCAGGGCGCCAATCGCATCGTCGTCGAGCTGCCTGGGGTGCAGGACACGGCTGAAGCGAAGCGTGTGCTCGGACGTACCGCGACCCTGGAGTTCCGTTTTGTCGACTGGCAGCACGAAGGTGCCGATCCCAGTCTGCCGGCGCCGCCGGGTGCCGAATGGTATCCGTTCAAGGACCATCAGCGGCCACCGGTGCTGTTGCAAAAGCAGGTCATCGTCACCGGTGAGCACGTCTCCGGTGCGCACGCTGATTTCGATGAGAATTCGCAACCGCAGGTCAGCATCGATCTCGACACCCTCGGCGGTCGGCGTATGACCGAGGCGACGCGCAACAACCTTCTGCGGCCGATGGCGGTGCTCTTCGTCGAGCAGAAGATGCGCACCCTCTACAGCAAGAACGCCGCTGGTCAGGACGTCGAGACGCGGCAGCCCTACACGGTCAAGCAGGTGATCAATGTCGCCACCGTGCAGTCGGTGCTCGGTTCGCAGTTTCGTATTACCGGCCTCGACTCACCGGCCGAAGCCTCAGAGCTCGCCCTGTTGCTGCGTGCCGGTGCGCTGGCGGCGCCGATGTATTTCGTCGAGGAACGCACCGTCGGCCCGAGCCTGGGACAGGAGAATATCGACAAGGGTGTGCGTTCGACCCTGCTCGGCCTGCTCCTGGTGGTCATCTTCATGGTCGCCAACTACAAGGTCTTCGGCCTCGTCGCCAATGCCGCCATGTTGCTCAACGTCGCCATCCTGATGTCGCTTATGGGTGCCTTCGGCGCCACCTTGTCCTTGCCCGGTATCGCCGGCATCGTGCTCTCGGTGGGTATGTCGGTCGACGCCAACGTGCTCATCTTCGAGCGTATCCGCGAAGAGTTGTGGCGAGGACTGTCACCGCAGGCGGCGATCATCGCCGGCTATGACCGCGCCTTTACCACCATTCTCGACTCCAACCTCTCCATCCTCATCGTCGCCAGCATCCTCATCGCCATGGGTGCAGGTCCGGTGAAGGGCTTTGCCGTGACCCTGGCGATCGGCATTCTGGCGTCGATGTTCACCGCCATCACGGTGACGCGCACCATCATCAACGCGATTTATGGTGGGCGCCGGGTCTCCCGGCTGTCCATCTGAGGAAGGGATCGTCATGAGTCAAGCAAACAAGGTGATCAATTTCATGCGCTACCGCAAGCCCCTGGCGCTGGTGTCCGGGGTGGTGGTGCTGATCTGTCTGTTGTCGATCATTTTCCGTGGCCTCAATCTCGGCCTCGACTTCACCGGCGGGACGTCGATGGAGATCGACTTCCGCAACGCCATCTCGCAGGAACAGGTGCTCGGACACTTGTCCCAGGCCGGCTTCAAGGACGTCGTCGTGCAGCACCTCGGCCGCGCCAATCAGATCCTGCTGCGCCTGCCGCCGCAGAAGACCAGTTATGCCAATATCGGCCAGGCCGCTCTCACGGCCTTGCAGAGCCCGGACAATCCTGCCGTCCTCAAATCGGTCGACAGCGTCGGCAGTGAGGTGGGCAGCGAGCTGTATCAGCAATCGGTGCTGGCGGTCCTGCTGGCCCTCGGCCTGATGGCGATTTTTGTCGCTTTCCGCTTCAAGTTCAATTTCGCTTTCGGCGCCCTGATCGCCCTCAGTCACGACGTCCTCTTCACGGTCGGCATCTTCTCCATCTTCCAGCTGCCTTTCGACCTCACCGTCCTTGCCGCCGTGCTCGCCCTCATCGGCTATTCGCTCAATGAAGCCATCGTCGAATTCGATCGTATCCGCGAGAACTTCCGTAAATTACGCAAGGCCGATCCGATCGAGGTGGTCAATATCTCCCTCACCGAGACCTTGCGCCGTACCCTCAAGACCATCACCACCGTCCTGCTGGTGGTACTCGCCCTGCTCATCCTTGGTGGTTCGGCGCTGCACTGGTTCGCCGTCGCCATGCTCATCGGCATCTTTGTCGGCACGTATTCATCGATCTATATCGCCACCTCCTACGCGCTGAGCATGGGCCTGTCGAAGGAGGATTTCGTCGTCAGCCGGCGCGGAGCCATCGATGACCGCCCCTGAGTCGATGTGGCGTGCACGCTGGCGCGCGGCGCGCTGGAGTCTGGTCCTGTGGCTGTTGTCGGCGACCCTGACCGGTGTCGCCACCTGGTTCTGGTTTCCTGGCGTGCACTATCGCATCGACGGTGGCCTGCAGGGCTTGCGTATGGTCAGCCTGGTCGATTTCATCCTCGGGCCGGTGCTCTTTCTCATCGTCTATCGGCCGCATAAGCCAGCTCGCCTCCTGCTCCTCGATCTCTCCTTGCTGATCTGCGTGCAGATCGCTGCCATGGTCTGGGGCATCTGGCGTGTGCATAGCCAGCGGCCGGTGGCCGATGTCTACATGCTCGATGCTTTCTATCCCACCGTCGCCGCCGATTACCAGCGTTATGGCATCGACCCGGCGCGCTTGCGGCGTTTTTCAGTGCAGGATCCGCCCTTGCTCTATCTGCGCCTCGGCCAGGGCAAGGCGCTGCGGCATGTCGTCCATGTGGTCATGGTCGAGGGTCTGCCGATCTATACGCAAACCGAGCTCTGGCAAGCGCTCGCCGGCCAGCCTGATGATCCTCTCGTGCAGGGGCGGGCAGCTTGCCTGTCTTGGTTGCAGCACGCTGGCCAGCCGGTCGCCACCGAGTTGCAGAAGCGTTTCGGTGCGCCACTGACAGCGCACGATTATGCCTGGTTCCAGGGTCGCTACGGCCGGGCTCTGCTCGTCTTCGATCGTCACGAGCGACTGCAGGGGAGTGTCCTCCTCGGCGGCGCCGGCGCGCGCAGCTTAGAGCAGGCGCATCGATAAGTCGCAGGCATGGACGTGCTTGGTGATGCTGCCCATGGAGATGAAGTCGACGCCGGTCTCGGCGATGGCGCGCAGGCTGGCGCGGTCGATGCCGCCGGAGGCCTCGAGCTTGACGCGGCCGGCGGTGATGCGTACTGCTTCGATCATGCCAGCGCGATCGAAGTTGTCGAGCATGATGATGTCGCTGCCGGCGGCGATCGCTTCCTGTAATTCCTCCAATGTTTCGACTTCGACCTCGACCGGCTTGTCGGCGGCGAGCTGACGCGCTTGCGCGACGGCGGCGCTGATGCTGCCGCAGGCGAGGATGTGGTTTTCTTTGATCAGAAAAGCGTCGTAGAGACCGAGGCGATGGTTCTCACCACCACCACAGAGGACGGCATATTTCTGCGCGATGCGCAGGCCCGGCAAGGTCTTGCGCGTGTCGAGCAGGCGCGTCGGCAATCCCGCCAGCGCCGCGACGCAGGCCTGCACGGCGGTCGCTGTGCCTGACAGGGTCTGCAGGAAATTCAACGCTGTGCGCTCGCCGCTGAGCAGGCTACGTGCGCGTCCACGCAGTTCCAGCAAAGTCGCACCGGCGCTGACCGCCATGCCATCATCCACCTGCCAGTGCAGGGTGACTTCCGGGTCGATCTGGCGAAAGGTCTCGGCGACCCAGTCCTGGCCACAGAGCACCATGTCTTCACGGCTGATGACGCGCGCCTGGGCCAGGCGTTCGGCAGGGATGAGGCGGGCACTGATGTCGCCACTGCCGAGATCTTCCTGAAGAGCCTGAAAAACATGGCCGACGATACTGCGTCTGAGCACTTCGCGGTCGATCATGGTGTGGCGATCCTCATGCGGCTGAAGGAGACCTCCCGTCGAGGTCGAGAATGGTTTAGTCTTATAGGATAACATGATCGTGCCGGGAGTTAGTTCTGAGCCATGCTTTCATCGCCCCATGCCCTGCCGGAACGACTGCAACCCTGGGTGAATGCCTGGAGCGAGCCGATGCTCGCCGCCGTGCAGGTCATGATCACGACTTCCCTCGCCCTGCTCGCCGAAGAAGGTGGGACGCAGGAGGGCGATGTGTCTTTGCACGATCTTCTGCGCGAGCATGCGCAAAACCTGCAGGTATCCTTGCGTCAGCGCCTCGCTGAAGATCTGCTGCCGCCACAGTCGCGCCCGGCGGCGGGGCTCGATGCCGACTCCATGCAGCTGCTCGATCAGCAGGACATGGAGGAGGAAGTCATCGCGCATTCCCTGGTCAGTCGCTGGCGTATCGAGCTGGCGACGCCCTTGCAGCAATGGCGTGAGGTGCTGCTCGCTGAATGGCAGGTGCGGCAATGGCCAGGCCACCGTGCTTTGGCCTTCGATCCCGATACCATCATGCTGCACGGTCTCGAGCTTCTGCGCCGACTGCCCATCGATGCCGCGGCGCGGCGGCGTCTCCTGCCGATTTGGGCGCGTAGCGTGGTCACCAGTGTGCGCGCCTTGTTGCCGCGCATGATCGCCGATCTGCAGTCAGCGGGTCTTCTCGAGGTCGCCGAGGCCGCCGGTGCCGCCAGTGCAGTGACCCATGACAGCGAGCGTAGCACCTTGCAGTTGCCGCAGGAGCTCGATGTTCTGCGGCAGAGCCTGTGGCCTTTGCTGCGCAGTCAGATGGAAGCCTGGTTTGAGGATCTGCACCGCGCTTTTCAGACACATCTCGCCGCCGATGATACGGCCGAGCAGGATCGTCTGCTCGGCCTCATCCAGACCTTGAAAAGTCATGCCGATGGCGTGCAGGGGCGCTTCTTCGAGGCCATTTCCACCCAGTTCATGCAGATGCTGCAATCGCGCAGCTGGTCGGCCAATGGCGATCTCGGTCTGCTCGATGAGCAGGAGATGGAATGGAATATGCAGATGCAGACGATCGCCGTACGTCTGCGCCAGCGTGAAGCTGCGGCCCTGCAGGCACTGACCCAGCGGCTGCAGCATCTATTGCCGCGCAGTGAGGCCTTGGAACGCAAGATGCCTCTTGACCCCGCCCAGCTCATGCTCGCCCTGCGCCAGGCCCTGCAGTCTGAGCCCCTGCAAGCGCAAGACAAGATCGACCTGCTGCTCTGGTTTGACAAGCGCGTCCTCGATGACCTCGCCCTGCTGTTGGATGCCGCCAATGAGTCGCTGGCCGAGCAAGGTATTCTGGCAGAGCTGCCGCGCCGACAGATCATCAAGGGCGTCTCACCGGGGCCAGCGCGGCGCAAGGAAGTTGCTAAGCCTGCGGTATTGGCCGAGGAAGATGTGCATCGTCTGCAGTCGGTGCTGCAGCTGGCGCCGGGCAGTGTCGCGCCGGTCGAGGCCGAGGGGCGAGTGATCGGCCGCTCACTGAGCGCCGTGCCGCTGGCGCCGGCCGTCATCCCCGCCGGTGCCGAGCAGACCACCGTCAGTGCGCGCGAAGTTCTGGCGATGTTGTCACGCCTGCAGCAGAACACGTCGACGCAATCGCTGGCGCAGGATGCCAGTTCGCCGACGGTCAACGACGTGCGCACCGCCTTGCGCTCGCAGTTGCGCCAGGATGATCAGGAAGTGCAGACGGTCAGGCGTGCCGATGAGGAGGTCATCAATCTGGTATCGATGATCTTCGATTTCATCCTCGATGACGAAGAGCTGCCGACGCCGATGAAGGCTTTGCTCGGCCGTTTGCAGATTCCCCTGCTCAAAGTGGCCATGCTCGATGAGCGGTTTTTTTCACCGGACGAGCACCCGGCGCGCTCCCTGCTCAATCTGCTGGCACGCGCCGGTATGGGTTGGAGTGATGTCGGTGAGCAGGACAATCGTCTCTATCAGCGCATCGAACAGGTGGTGTTCCGCATCATCAATGACTTTCAGGATGATGTGCGGCTCTTCGAGGAGCTGCTGCATGATTTTTCTGATTTCTATCAGCAGCAACAGCAGCGCCAGGATCTCATCGAAAAGCGTACACGCGAGGCGGAAGAAGGGCGTGCGCGTGCCGAGGTAGCGCGCGCCATGGTGCAGCAGACCCTGGCGCGGCGTCTGCGTGGACGCCCCTTGCCGGCCATCGTCCTGCAAGTGCTGCAGGAGGGCTGGGTGCAGGTTCTCTATCTCGCCTGCTTGCGTCAGGGCGTCGATTCTGACGCCTGGAAGCAGGCGACCAAGGTCGCCGACGCGCTCATCTGGCTGGCGCAACCCGGCGATGCCAGCTGGCGCGAGCGCGCACTCACTCTGCAGGATCGCATCCTCGTCAGTTTGCGCAAGGGCTTGCAGGGGGCTGCTGTCGAGCCGCAGAAGGTGCAGGCGTGGATGGATGAACTGGCGCGCGGCATCCTGCAAAGCCACACGGAGAGCGGTTGGACGACGGCGGTGGCTGAGGTCGCGGTCGAAGAAGAAGCAGCGCCTGTGCCGACCCAGCGTGATGAATTCAATGACCTGGTCGAGGCTCTGCCGATCGGCGCCTGGGTGGAGCGGCTCGAGCAAGATCCGGCGGATCGCTGCAAGCTGGTGGCACGCATCCGCCTCGTCGATAAACTGGTCTTCACCAATCAGCGTGGCATCAAAGCGCTCGAGATCAGCAGTGTCGACCTGGCCGCACAGGTGCGTGGCGGGCATTGGCGCCTGCTCGATAAGCAGGGGCGCGTCTTCGATCGCGCCCTCGACACCGTCGTCGGCGCTTTGCGTCGCCGCCAGCCGCGGGTCGCCTGATGGAGGGATTTCTCGACATCGCCGGGCAGCAGCGACTTTCTCCGCATCATGATCAGCGCCCGCCGGGCGCTGTCACCGAGCTCGTCGTTCTGCATGGTATCAGTTTGCCGGCGGGTGAGTTCGGTGGTCCCTGGATCGATGCCCTGTTCATGGGGCGCTGGGCAGAGTTGCAAGCGCATGAGCAGCTCCGCGCACTCGTCGGTCTGCGGGTCAGTGCGCACTTTTTGATCCGCCGTGATGGTCAGATTGTGCAATATGTCCCCCTGCATCTGCGCGCCTGGCACGCTGGAGTGTCGTGCTGGTGGGGGCGAACCGCCTGTAACGATTTTTCTGTCGGCATCGAGCTCGAAGGCTGCGACCAGCAGGCTTATGCCGACGCTCAGTACGAAGGCCTGCACACGCTGCTGCAGGCGATGCACACGGTGGCGCCTTCGTTGCGCGAAGTGGTTCGCCATAGCGATATCGCACCGGGGCGCAAAACCGATCCTGGGCCGGCTTTCGATACAGCGCGCCTGATTTTGCCGAGGGGCATGCAGTTCGCGGGCCTGAGTGAAGCGCGATGAGGATACTCGTCGTTGAGGATGACGATCTGCTGCGCGAGTTCCTCCTCGAAATCCTGCGCGCCGGCGGTTACGAAGTGCTCGCCGCCAGTCACGGTGAGGAAGCTTTGCAATGCCTGCGCGCACAGGCGATCGACATCCTGGTCACCGATCTGGTCATGCCGCAATGCGATGGCGTCGCTCTCATCGCCCAGACCAAGCGTCATCATCCGCAATTGCGTATCATCGCCATGTCCGGGCGCAGTCGCAATGATCTCGATGTCGATTCCCTGCAGCTGGTACGGGCGCTCGGCGCCGACGTCACCTTGCAGAAGCCTTTCACCATCGAGCAGATGGAGGCGGCGATCGCGCAGTTGACGATACGGCAGTGAGTTCAGGCACTGCCCTCTTTGACTGGATGGAAAAAAAGGTAGATCTCGCTGAGAACGTCGGGGATGCGCTCGGCCATCTGTCGGCTGATGCGACGGTCGCGGCGCAGGCGCAGGAGCTCAGGGTCATCGATCAGGCCGGAGAAGGTCAGCATGGGCAGGGTCAGTTCGACCAACTCGGCTTCGGCGTTGCCATGCCAGAGCTCCTCATGCCAGAAGACCACTTCCATGAAGCCGCTGCACCAGTTCGCCAGGGCTTCATCCTGGGGATCGAGGGCGCAAGGCAGAATGAGAGGGTCGTCGTGATAGCGTTGCTGACACATGCCGGTGAGCCAGCGCTCGAGCAGGGGAGGGATGTCGTCGGGTGGCGCCGTTTCGCCGAGCAGGATGGGCAGCCAGGTGGCGCTTGCCGGTGGTGCAGGCTCAACGGCGAGAGCGCAGAGGAAACCGTGTGCGCCGACGAAGTCGAGGCAGTCATCGTCGGCCTCTTCGTCGAAGAAGTGTTCGAGGCGGCTGATGTCGGTCTCATCGAGGTCATCGAGAGGATTCATCATCGGCAGGGCTCCGGAAAGATTCCAGCTATTTTAACAGCAAGCGTCAGGCAGAGGGCCAAATATGCGAGTTTCCTTACAGTCCATGACATTGCCGGGTGACCCACCTTTGCCGTACGCACTTTATCGCAGTGCGCGCAAAACCCTGCAGGTCGCGGTCAAGGAGGGTGAGGTGCAGGTGCGTGTGCCCTGGTCGGCGCCGGGGCGTGAGATCGAAGGTTTTTTGCAGCGTCACCGCGACGCTCTGATCGCCGAGAGGACTCGTCAGCAGCAGCTGGCGCCGGCCTGGTGCTCGGGAGCTCCTCTGCTGCACGCCGGTCAGGTTCTGCGCCTGCAGCTGCAAAGTGGCGCCGCCAGACTGCAGCATGCCGGCGATGAAGTGCATGTCTTCCTGCCGCACCCGCAGGATCGTGTCGCCGGTGAACGGCTGATTCAGCAGTGGCGGGCTGGGCTGGCACAGCAGAGCTTGCCGGCACGTGTCGCCGACTGCTGTCAGCGTCATCCTGCCCTGGCGACACGCCTGCGTCGCCTGCGTCTGCGCGCCATGCGCTCGCGCTGGGGTAGCTGTTCGCGGCAGGGCGACATCACCCTCAACAGCGAACTGTTGCGCTTCGAGCCGGCATTGAGCGACTACGTCATTCTGCATGAACTCTGTCATCTGCACGTGTTCGATCATGGGCCGCAGTTCTGGTCACTCCTGCGCCAGCACATGCCGGATTATGAACTGCAGCGTCAGCGTCTGCGCGTTCAGGCGCGCGCCGCCCAGTCCTGCTGGTGATCAGTCCTTGGTATCCTCGTCACGGCGTAGTGGCAGGTCGATGTTGAACAGGGTTCCTTGGCCGGGGCTGCTCTTCACTTCGATCTGGCCCTGGTGGCGTTCGGTGATGATGAAATAGCTGATCGACAGGCCAAGACCCGTCCCTTGGCCGATGTCCTTGGTGGTGTAGAAAGGATCAAAGATGTGGCGGCGCACCTCTTCACTCATGCCCTGGCCCTGATCCTGGATCTGAATGCGCACCATATGGTCGAGCAGCTGTGTGCGTAGCTGGATATGGCGGCGTGTCGCCGGCAGGTTCAGGCTGGCGTCGCTGGAGTTCTTCAGGAGGTTGACGATGACCTGCTGGATCTCTGAACTGTTGCAGGGGATGGGGGGGAGGGGCAGCGTCGGTGCCTGCAGCTCGATGGTCAGTCCTTGTGCCTGCTCGGGGTGGCTCATCTTCAGAGAGTTCATGAAGAAGTCGGTGGCATGTCGCAACACGGTCTGCAAATCGACGGCGGGCTCGATGCGCGAGGAGCCACGCGAGAACTCGAGCATGTTGTTGACGATGCCGGCGGCGCGCGAGCCGGCCTCCTGGATGCCTTGCAGGAAGCGCAGGATGTCGCGTTGCTGCAGATAGGCACGCACCTTCTGCAGATCGAGAGCGAGGCGCGTCGCCTGTTCGATATTGTGCGGATTGTCAGGATCGAGCCGGCGCTGGATGTTTTGTACGCTCTGCACGATGGCAGCGAGCGGATTATTGATCTCATGCGCCATACCGGCGGCGAGGCCACCGAGCGAGAGCATCTTCTCACTCTGGATCATCATGTTTTCCAGGCGCACGCGTAAAGAGACGTCATCGATACGGATGACCGCTCCGGAGTTGTTGGAGAAGACCAACGGGAAGACCGTGATGTCGTAATAGTGCGGCTCGCCGCGCGCCTCGCCGGGCATGCGCAGATTTTCATGCGTCAGCGGCAAGCCTTGTTCGATGGCGTGGTGGATCCAGTCGAGGACGTGCGGCAGCTGCGGATAGGCTTCGTCGACGCGATGCCCGAGGACTTCGACTTCCCGGCGCTGTGTCGCCAGTTCGGTGGCGCGATTCCAGTGCGTGACATAGCCGCTCGGAGTGACACCGATAAGCATGGAAGGCATGGAATGAATGATGCTGTTGAGATATTCCTTGGTCTCATTGAGCAGGGCGGTGGTCTGCTCATGGCGGCGGCTGGCGAGTTCATGGGTCTCGCTCGCCACGCGCCACTTTTCCGTGCGATCGCGCAACTTCTCCTCGAGCATGCGCTGCCGCGCTTGCAGCAGGCTGATGTCCTCTTTCTTGCGCAGGCGGTTGCGGTTGAGTTCGAGGATCAGCGCCGACTGCAGCAAGGCGAGCAGGAGGAGGGCGATCACTGTGTGCTTTTACTCGGTGCCGCTCAGCTGCAAGGGACGGTGCAAGGTCGCGCGCAGCCAGTCGCGCACACGGTTGGCATCACCAAAACGGGTATAGCGCCCCCAGGAGTGCATGAGTACGATGACGATGGGTTCGGCGTCGATGCGTGCCTGCATGACCAGACACTTGCCCGATTCATTGATGAAGCCAGTCTTGGTCAGGCCGATATCCCAGCTCTGACTTTTGATCAGGGGGTTGGTGTTATGAAAGCTGATCAGGCGGCGCCCGGTGTCGAGATCCCAGGCGTGGGTGGTGGTATCGGTGCGGATGTCGGCATAGCGATGTGCAGCCTCCACCATGAGCGCCAGATCGGCCGGTGTCGACTGATTCTCAGCATGCAGACCGGTGGGATCGATGAAATGCGAATGCATCATGCCGAGCTCGCGCGCTTTGTTGTTCATCGCGGCGACGGCGGCGACGGTGCCGCCGGGGTAGTTGCGAGCGAGCGCGGCGGCAGCACGGTTCTCTGACGCCATGAGGGCGAGCAGGAGGAGATGGCGGCGCGACAGCTCGCTATCCACCGGCAGGCGTGAGCTGGAATGACGCAAGGTGTCGACATCGGCCGGTTCGATGCGCAGCTTCTCATCCATATTCTGGTGAGCATCGAGGACGACCATGGCGGTCATCAATTTGCTGATCGAGGCGATGGGGATGGCCTTGTCCTCGTTCTTGCTGTACAGCATCTTGCCGGTGCGAGCATCGAGGATCATCACCGCATCCGACTGCAGATGCGGGCCACGTCTGGACCAGGACGCCGTATGCGCGGCAACCATGCTCTTAGGGTGATGGCGGGCGTGGTGACGACTGAGGCGGTGATGGCGGTGGCGAGCGTGATGATGGCTGCGCGCAGGGTGGGCGTGATGACGAGAATGATGATGAACGGGCGGCGTCACTGTGGCTGTGTCGCTCGGCTCAGCGGCGACTGAGGTGGCCATGAGACTGCAGGCCATGGTCAGGACGCTGAGCAGGACAGAAAGTTTGCGGACGTTCATACAGACTCCATAACGATAAAGCCGGATGCCGCCCCTGGCGATCTCTGAGGGGGGCGTGCGTGATTCATGGGTATAGCTTCATTTTGGGAGAATTTTGTCGACTTGAAAAGGCCGGGATCTGAGGATTATGTAAGATTTTCCGTACAAACATGGATTCCATGGGCCGCTTTGCACCTTTGCGCGCCGGTGCTGAGTCCTGGGTTTCTTGCGCCTCAGAGTCCATCGGAGTATCTTGACGACAGACCCAGGATGGTGAGCAGGGGTCAGGAAGGCGCTCGATAGGTTCTGGTCGTGGGGTGTCGGCGTTGATCAAGGTGTTGGTCGTTGATGATCATGAGCTGGTGCGAACGGGCATCACCCGTATGCTGGCGGATATCCCGGATATACGGGTGGTCGGGGAGTCGGCTTCGGGCGAGGAGGCGTTGAGTCTGGTGCGCCAGGTCGCGCCTGACGTCGTTCTGATGGATGTGCGTATGCCCGGGATGGGCGGGCTGGAAGCGACGCGCAAGCTTTTGCGCCAAAATTCAGCCCTGCGCATCGTCGCGGTCACCATCTGCGACGAGGACCCTTTTCCGGCACGCTTGTTACAAGCCGGTGCCGCCGGCTATCTGACCAAGGGCGCCTGTCTTGAGGAGATGGTCAGAGCCATACGTCAGGCCGCCGATGGTCAGCGCTATCTCAGTCCGGAAGTGGCGCAGCGTCTGGCTTTGCGCGCTTTTGACGGCGATGTGGCGCAGTCGCCGTTTGACCAGTTGTCCGAGCGTGAGATGCAGGTGACCTTGATGATCGTGCACGGTGAACGCATTCAGGACATCTCCGACAAGCTCTGTCTCAGCCCGAAGACCGTCAACACCTATCGTTACCGCATTTTCGAGAAACTCGGGGTCGAGAGCGACGTGCAACTGGCCCTGCTCGCTGTCAAGCATGGACTGAGTGGTGTCAACGCCGGATAGCTCGTCAGCGCCGTCACGGCGTGAGCACATCGCCGCTCTGGTCGCAGCCTTGCCGATGCGGCCGGGCATCTACCGCATGCTCGCCGGCGATGGTAGTGTTCTCTATGTCGGCAAGGCGCGCCAGTTGCGCCAGCGTGTCGCCTCTTATTTTCAAAACCAGATCGCGCTTTCCGCCAAGACGCAGGCGCTGGTGCAGCGCATCGCTGATATCGAAGTGACGGTGACGGCGAGCGAGACCGAGGCACTCCTGCTCGAGCAGACCCTGATCAAGAGTCTGAGTCCGCCTTACAATATCCTCCTGCGCGATGACAAGTCCTATCCCGGCATCTTTTTATCGCTGGGGGAGGATTATCCGCGCCTGGCTTTGCATCGTGGCGCGCGGCGCGCCCAGGGACGCTACTTTGGTCCCTATCCGAACGCGCATGCGGTGCGCGACAGCTTGCAGGTCCTGCAGAAGCTGTTTCGCGTGCGCCAGTGTGAGGATGCTTTCTTCCGTCATCGCCAACGTCCCTGTCTGCAGGCGCAGATCGGTCGTTGCCGGGCGCCTTGCGTCGGCGCCGTCAGCGTCGCTGATTACGCCGAGGATGTGCAGATGACGCGTCTTTTTCTCGAAGGACGCAGCGACGTCGTCCTGCAGCAGCTGATGCAGAACATGGAGGCGGCGGCGGCGCGCCTCGATTATGAACAGGCGGCGCAATATCGCGATCAGATCCAGTCCTTGCGCGTGTTGCAGGAAGAACAGGCGGTCTACCGGCAGAGCGGTTCGGTCGACGTCGTCGTCGCCACAGCGGCGGCGGCTGTCGTCTGTATCGCTGTGCTGGCGGTGCGCGGTGGTCGCGTGCTCGGTAGCCGGCATTATTTTCCGCAGCGCTGTGGTGAGGACAGTCTGACCCAGGTCTTGCAGGACTTTCTGCCACAATACTATCTGCAGAACCAAGGTGGCGATGATCTGCCTGACGAGGTCATCCTCGAAGAGGTCTGCGAGGACGCCGATCTTCTCGCTGCGGCAGTATATCAGGCGACCGGTCATCGCCTCGTCCTGCGCGATCGCGTGCGTGAGGATCGCGCCGCCTGGCGTGACCTCGCTCGCCTCAATGCCGAGGAGGCGCTGAAAGCACGATTGTCGAACCGCTTGCGCCAGCGTGAGCGTTTGCGCGATCTCGGCGAGCGTCTCGGACGCCCTGATCTCGAGCGTGTCGAGTGCTTCGACATCAGTCATACACAAGGTGAGGCGACCACCGCCTCCTGCGTCGTTTTTGATGCGCAGGGGGCGGTCAAGAAGGACTATCGGCGTTTCAATATCAGCGATATCACCCCCGGTGATGATTACGCCGCCATGCATCAGGCGCTGCAGCGCCGGTTTACCTCAACCCAGGCGGAGCGACCGCAGTTGCTGCTCATCGATGGCGGACCGGGACAATTGGCGCAGGCGGCCAAGGTGTTGCATGAGCTGGCTCTCGACGACATCCTCATCGTCGGCGTCGCCAAAGGCGAAGGGCGTAAGCCCGGTCTCGAGACCCTGCACTTTGTCGATGGCCGACAGGTGCAGCTGCCTTTCGATGATCGTGCTTTTCTGCTCGTGCAGCAGATCCGTGATGAGGCGCATCGCTTTGCCATTCAGGGGCATCGCCAGCGTCGGCGCAAGAGCCGCCAGACCTCGGCGCTCGAACATATCCCCGGCATCGGCCCAAGGCGGCGACAGCAGTTGCTCGCTTACTGGGGGGGGTGGCAGGAAATAGAGCGCGCTTCGGTGCGTGAATTGAGTATGACGCCGGGAATCAGTGTAAGATTGGCGGCACAGATCTATGCCGCTCTGCGCGGCCACCCAGAGGAGG